>NZ_JALBHA010000269.1:0-8619 GCF_023006445.1 Bradyrhizobium sp. SHOUNA76 | reverse complement strand
ATGCGGCCTCGCGCGCAACCCATTCGGTGGCGGCGATCGCATCGTCGACGGCGGCAGGAAATCTGTGCTCCGGCGCGAGTCGGTAGTCGACCGAGACGAGACGGCAACCGGTCGCATGCGCCAGCGCCGCTGCGATGCGATCATGCGTGGCGATGCTGCCGGCGACGAGGCCGCCGCCATGAAAGAACACGAAGCCGGGCGCGCGCTCCTCGGCATTTGCCGGCGTGTAAAGTCGATAGGGCAGTTCGCTGGCGCGGCCGGGCAGCACACCGTCGCGTGTCGTCACATCCGGCGCATCGGTGCGCGCGAACTGCATCAGCTTGGCCAGCGATTGCCGCCGCGCCTCCACGCTCGGCCGGCTTCTTGCCTGCGGCGCGGCCGCAGCCATCATGGTCAACAAGCGCCTTGCGAGCGGATCGAGCGGCATGGTGAACTCCGTATCATTGCTCGCATTATAGCCGGTTTGGCCTGCTTTACCCGCCAGGGGAGGGTGCCAGTCCCGCAGCAAATCGTTTAGAAATTGGGACAATAGTGCCCGGGTATTTCCAAGGGGAGGCCGGTCATGGCCGAAATCAAGAAGCCGATCGAATATTCGCCGAGCTGGACCTTCTTCGAGGGCAAATGGCACGACGGCAATGTGCCGATCATGGGCCCGCGCACGCATGCGGCCTGGCTCGGCTCGGTGGTGTTCGACGGCGCACGCGCGTTCGAGGGCGTCGCGCCCGATCTCGACCGACACGTCGCGCGCGCCAATCAATCCGCGATCAATTTTGGCCTGAAGCCGGTGGTCGATACCGGCACCTGGCTCACGCTCGCAAACGAGGGCATCGCGCGTTTCGCGGCGAATGCCGAGCTCTACGTCCGTCCGATGTATTGGGCTCAGAACGGGGCCGGTGGCGGCGTGCTGTTCGACCCCGAGACCACCAATTGGTGCCTGTGCATCTACGAGGCGCCGATGCCAAAGCCCGTCGGCAACGCCATCACCCTGTCGCCGTTTCGCAGGCCCACCGCCGAATGCGCGCCGGTCGAGGCGAAGGCGGCCTGCCTCTATCCGAACAATTCGCGCGCGCTTGCGGAAGCCGCTTCCCGCGGATTCCAGAACGCGCTGATGCTCGACATGCTCGGCAATGTCGCGGAATTTGGTAATTCCAACGTGTTCATGGCCAGGGACGGCCTGGTCTATACGCCGGTGCCCAACGGCACGTTCCTCAACGGCATCACGCGCCAACGCGTCATCAATCTGCTTCGCGGCGACGGTGTCACCGTGGTCGAGAAGACGTTGCGCTATGCCGATTTCCTGGCCGCCGACGAGATCTTCTCCACCGGCAATTTCGCCAAGGTCGCCCCGGTGATCCGCATCGACGAGCGCGAGCTGAAGCCGGGCCCGTTCTACACCAAAGCGCGCAAGCTCTATTGGGACTTTGCGCATGCGGTGAAGCTGGCGGCTTAGGCTCGCATGCGCGCCACGGACACCGCTGTCATCGTCCGCGAAGGCGGACGATCCAGTATTCCAGAGGCCGCAGTGATTGACCCGATGGGCCGCGGTGTACTGGATGCCCCGCCTGCGCGGGGCATGACACCGACTTCTTAGCCCCGTCGCTGAAATCGGCTGAACTGAAACGCCTGCGTCGAATTCCACGGCGTATGATGCGTCTCGCCGCGCGTCTCGACCAGCTCGAACTCCGGCCCCAGCTCCGCTGCAAGGCTGGCGCTGTCATGGCGCTGCACCGGCAAGCCGCTGCATTTCTCCGGACCGTCGAGCGCAAACGTCGCGATGATGACGTGGCCGCCGGGCGCAACCGCAGATCGCAGGTGCTCGACATAAGCAGCCCTGTCGCGGGAATCGGTCAGGAAGTGAAACGCCGCGCGATCATGCCATACATCGTAGACCCTCGCCGGCCGCCACGTCGTGGCGTCGGCGACGATCCAGTCGATCGTCGAGGCGGCTTGCCCAATTCGGCGCTTGGCCGCGTCGAGCGCGTTGGCGGAAAGGTCCAGCACGGCAACATCGCGATATCCGTCGTGCAAGAGAGCGTCGACCAGACGCGAAGCGCCGCCGCCGATATCGATGATGGCGGCGTCATGATCCGCCGTCGCCGCGCGGATCATCTCGAGCGAGATCGCCGGGCTGTTCTGAAACCAGCTGACTTCCGCCTCGCCCTTGGTGGCGTACACGTGCTCCCAATGGCCGCTTCGGTCAGGCAAGGCGCGTGCTCCGGACTAAGCCGGCATGACAGCGAGCGAGGCAGCATCGCTCTCAGCCGGCAGCTTGCGCATCCACCACATGGGGACGCGCCAGCACAGACGAAAGAGCTATTCGTCCTTCTTCGACATCCGCTCCAGGCGTTCCTGCATTTCCTTCATCTGCTGGCGCAGATCGTCGATGTTGCTGTCCTTCGGCGCCTCTGCGTTCGCGTCCGGCTCGGTCTCAGCGCTTGTCGCCGACCGCGGCGGGACGAAGGGCTTGAACATCGAAAAAGTCTGCTGGAACAGCTCCATGTTGCGGCGGACCTGTTCCTCCAAGGGAGCAAAAGGAGTGCCGGACAGGCTATTGGCGATCTGCTTGCGGAACTTCTCTTGCTCCTGGGTCAGGGTCGCGATCGACTGCTCCAGATATTTAGGCACCACCATCTGCATGCTGTCGCCGTAGAAGCGGATGAGCTGGCGCAGGAAGGTAGTCGGCAGCAGGTTCTGGCCGGCCTTGTTCTCCTGCTCGAAGATGATCTGGGCGAGCACGGAGCGGGTGATGTCGTCGCCGGTCTTGGCGTCATAGACCAGGAAATCTTCGCCATCCTTGACCATCGCGGCGAGGTCTTCCAGCGTCACGTAGGTACTCGTCCCGGTGTTATAGAGCCGGCGGTTCGCGTATTTCTTGATGGTGGTGGGTTGGTCTGATTTCGCCATGGGCTCTCACTTGCAAGCGCGGAGAACGGGAACCCGGCGGGCAATGCCGCAGGGCGGGAAGAGTACGCAACGCAACAAAATAAGCATTTTCAAAGGGGTCACGCTACCGTTTTGTGCGGCACGGTTAATTGCGGAGCAAAATCTTGCTTGCGAAAGCGCCAAGAACGCTATTTTGAATGCGCCGCGGCATGAATTCGGTCGCCGGCCGATTGACATGCCTCAACGACGTTAACAGGATGGCCGACGAGACTGGCGAGCCGTTTTCCTAAGCCCCGCCTGCCCCTTTCAAGAACCTCAAGCCTCAGGAGATGCCCATGTCAGACGATGTCGTCATCGTCAGCGCCGCCCGCACCCCGGTCGGAAGCTTCAACGGAGCCTTCGCGACCCTTCCCGCCCACGATCTCGGCGCCATCGCCATCAAGGCGGCGCTGGAGCGCGGTGGCATCGAGCCCGGCCGGGTCTCGGAAGTCATCATGGGGCAGATCCTGACCGCCGCCCAGGGTCAGAACCCGGCCCGTCAGGCCTCGATTGCCGCCGGCATTCCGGTGGAGAGCCCGGCCTGGGGCGTCAACCAGCTGTGCGGCTCGGGCCTGCGCACGGTCGCGCTCGGCTACCAGGCGCTGCTCAACGGCGATTCCGAGATCGTGGTCGCCGGCGGCCAGGAATCCATGAGCATGGCCCCGCACGCGCAATATCTGCGCGGCGGCGTCAAGATGGGCCCGGTCGAGTTCGTGGACACCATGATCAAGGACGGCCTGTGGGATGCCTTCAACGGCTACCACATGGGCAACACCGCCGAGAACGTGGCGCGGCAGTGGCAGATCACCCGTGCCCAGCAGGACGAGTTCGCGGTCGCCTCGCAGCAGAAGGCCGAGGCGGCGCAGAAGGCCGGCAAGTTCAACGACGAGATCGTCCCTGTTACCATCAAGTCCCGCAAGGGCGACGTCGTCGTCAGCGCCGACGAATATCCCCGTCATGGCGCAACGATCGAGGCGATGGCCAAGCTGAAGCCCGCCTTCGAGAAGGAAGGCACGGTCACCGCAGCCTCCGCGTCCGGCATCAATGACGGCGCGGCTGCGGTGGTGCTGATGACCGCCAAGCAGGCGGCCAAGGAAGGCAAGAAGCCGCTCGCGCGAATCGTTTCGTGGGCGCAGGCCGGCGTCGATCCGAAGATCATGGGCTCGGGCCCGATCCCGGCCTCGCGCGCCGCGCTGAAGAAGGCCGGCTGGAACGTCGGCGATCTCGACTTGATCGAGGCCAACGAAGCTTTCGCCGCGCAGGCCTGCGCGGTCAACAAGGACCTCGGCTGGGATACCTCCAAGGTCAACGTCAATGGCGGCGCGATCGCGATCGGCCATCCGGTCGGTGCCTCCGGCGCGCGCGTGCTGGTGACGCTGCTGCACGAAATGCAGAAGCGCGATTCGAAGAAGGGCCTTGCCACGCTGTGCATCGGCGGCGGCATGGGCATCGCGATGTGCATTGCGCGCGACTGAAGATGGCTGACACGTAACTGACGTGTCATGCGCGCGTGCGCTGCACACATCGGTTAGTGCGTTGCACGCGACTAAAAAGGCAGCGGTTGCAAATCAAATATTCTTCGCAACCGCGCAAGCCTCGACTAAAGAGAAACGCCCGGCTCAACGCCGGGCGTTTTGTTCTTGATGTCCGTCAAACGTCCCCCATAATCCACAGTAAAAAAACGATCACGTCAGAAACGTCCGAAGAGTCCAAGGGAAGGAATACGACATGGCACGTGTTGCATTGGTCACGGGTGGTACGCGGGGCATAGGTGCTGCGATCAGCAAGGCGCTGAAGGCGGCCGGCTACAAGGTTGCGGCGAGCTATGCCGGCAACGACGCCGCGGCGGATAAGTTCAAGGCGGAGACCGGCATTGCCGTCTACAAATGGGACGTCAGCAGTTTCGACGCCTGTGCCGAGGGCGTGAAGAAGGTCGAGGCCGATCTCGGTCCGGTCGAGGTGCTCGTCAACAATGCCGGCATCACCCGCGACACCGCCTTCCACAAGATGACGCTCGATCAGTGGAACGCCGTCATCAACACCAATCTCGGCTCGCTGTTCAACATGACGCGCCAGGTCATCGAAGGCATGCGTTCGCGCAAGTTCGGCCGCATCATCTCGATCTCGTCGATCAACGGCCAGAAGGGGCAGTTCGGTCAGGTCAACTATTCCGCGGCGAAGGCCGGCGACATCGGCTTCACCAAGGCGCTCGCGCTCGAGAATGCCAAGGGCGGCATCACCGTGAATGCGATCTGCCCCGGCTACATCAACACCGAAATGGTCCAGGCGGTGCCGAAGGACGTTCTAGAGAAGAACGTGATTCCGCAGATCCCGGTCAACCGGCTCGGCGAGCCCGAGGAGATTGCGCGCGCGGTCGTGTTCCTCGCGGCCGACGAGGCCGGCTTCATCACGGGCTCGACCATGACCATCAATGGCGGCCAATATCAGGCCTGAGATTGCGCAAGCCAAAAGCCTGTAGCTTCAGGCGCGACAAGGCGATAGTGAAGACGAAAATGCCCGGCCTCGTGCCGGGCATCATCGTCCTCAGGCCTTTGATTGATGACCCCGCGCACAGCCACGCTGATCGGATTGACTGCGATCCTGATGTGGTCGCTGCTGTCAGTGATGACGGTGGCGACTGGAAGGATCCCGGCGTTCCAGCTCGCCGCGATGACCTTCGCGATCGGCGGCCTCGTCGGTCTGCTCACCTGGATCGGCCGCGGCGAAGCGGCGAAAAGCCTGCGCCAGCCGCTCGTCGTCTGGGCCGTCGGCGTCGGCGGCCTGTTCGGCTATCACGCGCTGTATTTTCTCGCCCTGCGCTTCGCGCCGCCGGCCGAGGCCGGCCTGCTGAATTATCTGTGGCCGCTCCTGATCGTGCTGTTCTCGTCGTTCCTGCCGGGCGAGCGGCTCGCCCTGCATCACATCGTCGGCGCGGTGCTCGGCCTCGTCGGCACCGTGCTGCTGTTTGCCGGCAACACCTCTGGCTTCGCGCCGGGCCAGGTGCCGGGACTGGTCGCGGCCTTCATCGCTGCGTTCGTCTGGGCGACCTATTCGGTGCTGTCGCGCCGGCTCAAGGCCGTGCCGACCGATGCGGTCGCGGGATTCTGTCTGGCCACCGCAGTGCTCGCCGCGCTGATGCATGGCCTGCTCGAGACCGCGGTGTGGCCGGAGACGAGCTTGCAATGGCTCTCCGTGATCGCGCTCGGCATCGGCCCCGTCGGTGCCGCCTTCTACGCCTGGGACATCGGCATGAAACGCGGTGACATCCGCGTGCTCGGCGCCGCCTCTTACGCGACGCCGCTGCTCTCGACCGGCTTCCTGATCGCCGCCGGTTTTGCCAAAGCCAGCGCCAACATCGCGATTGCCGCGATCCTGATCGCCGGCGGCGGCCTGATTGCGGCGAAGGACATGGTGCTGAGGAAGAGGTGAAGGGAGCTACGGCTCCCAGCCCTTTGGCGCGAGCTCGAAGCCTGCGAACTCGAATGCAGGCGCCACCGTACAGCCGACCAGTGTCCACTCGCCCGTCGTCTCGGCGGATTGCCAGGCCTGCGCCGGCACGATCGCCTGCGGCCGGTCGCCATTCGCAAGGTCGGTGCCGAGGCGCACCACATGCTGCGAGCGACCGTCATGGGCGATGCGCAGCGTCAGCGGGCTGCCGGCGTAAAAATGCCACGTCTCGACCGCGTCGACGCGATGCCAGTGCGAACGCTCGCCGCGTGCGAGCAGGAAATAGATCGAGGTCGAGCGCGACCGGCCGTTTGTGTCCGTGGTCTGGTCGCGGAACGTTTCGCGGTAATGCCCGCCTTCAGGATGCGGGCGGAGTTCGAGGCGCGCGATGATCTCGGCTGCGGTCGGCATCGATTCCCGTCAGGACTTGTTCTTCAGGACTTGTTCTTGCGCTCGCGCAGCTCGCCGAACACCGCGGCGGCATCCGCGCCCTTCATGTGCAGCCTGGCCGCGACCGACGGTTCATCGGCGCGCAGGAACACGTTTGCCCGCTTCTCGTCGCCAAGCAGTGTGGGAATGGTCGGTTTGTTCTCGGCCCGGAGCTTCGCCACCTCCGCCGCGCGCGCCTGGAGCGCCGCATTGTCGGGATCGACGGTAAGCGCGAACTTGACGTTGGAGGCCGTGTATTCGTGGCCGCAATAGAGCCTGAAGTCGTCGGGCAGGGCACGCAGCTTCAGAAGCGAATCCCACATCATCGGATAGGTGCCCTCGAACACGCGCCCGCAGCCGATCGAGAACAGCGTGTCGGCGGCGAAGACCGTCTTCTCGGTGTCGAACACGTAGGAGATGTGGTCGAGCGTGTGGCCGGGCGTCTCGATCACGCGCGCCAGCAGGTTGCCGATCTTGACCACGTCGGCATTGGCGACACGCAGATCGACGTTCGCGATCGCAGTGGTCTTGTCGTGCGGCGCGACGACGCGGCAATTGTATTTGCGCTTGAGTTCGGCGACCCCGCCGACATGATCGCCGTGATGATGGGTGATCAGGATGTCGGTGAGCTGCCAGCCCTCGCGCTCGAGCGCCTTCAGAATCGGGCCGGCCTCAGGCGCGTCGACGGACGCCGTCGCCTTGGTTTCCACATCGTGGATCAGATAGCCGAAATTATCGCTTAAACAGGTGAAAGTACGAATTTCGGCGGCCATGTCATCTCCATCGCGCTCAGCCCCGCCAGACAAATATGGCGTTAACGTCGCGCAGGCAATGCAATATTCCGCGCGCGGCACCGGCCTTGCGCATGTTACATTGTGGTCATGACCATCGACGTCGTCGACCTCCGCGAGTTCTATTCCCGCCGCCTCGGGATTGTGGCGCGGCAAATGATCAATCGCGGCATCAGGGAGCGCTGGCCGCGTGCCGACGGCCACCGCGTGCTCGGCCTTGGCTATCCCACGCCCTATCTGGGATTGTTCCGGGAAGATGCCGAGCGCTGCATCGCCTTCATGCCGGCGGCTCAGGGCGTCCTGAAATGGCCGACGGGACGGCCGGCGTTGGCCTCGCTGGTCGACGAATTCTCGCTGCCGCTTCCCGACGCCGCGGTCGACCGCATCCTGCTGGTCCACGCGCTGGAGATGTCGGACGATCCGGCCGCGCTGCTGCGCGAGGTGTGGCGCGTGCTGTCGCCGTCCGGGCGCGTGATCGCGGTGATCCCGAACCGGCGCGGGGTGTGGACCCGCACCGACAGCACGCCGTTCGGTCACGGCCGGCCCTATTCGCGCTCGCAGATCACCGATCTGTTGCGCCAAACCTGGTTCACGCCGACTGCCTGGGGCGAAGCGCTGTTCATGCCGCCCTATGCCGGCGGTTGGGTGCTGAAATCGGCGCAAATGTGGGAGCGCGCCGGCGCGGCGCTGTCGCTGCCCTTTGCCGGTGTGCACATCGTGGAGGCCACCAAGCAAGTCTACCGCGCGATCCCCGCCAAGCGCGAACGGGCGCGGCTCATTCCCTCGCTCGCCAAGCCGGTGCTGGTGCCGTCCTCGACGGTGACGCGGAGCTAGCTGCACCTCTCCTCCGGGGAGGGGTGAGCCGTGCCCGGAGCGCTCACCGCTTCGGCCGACGCACAAAAAAATCGTCCCGGCGAGGCCGGGACGATTTCAGATCGGAAGACCAGAAGAAGCTTACTCGCCGGGCGCGACTTCGTCGCTCGAGGCGGCTGGAGCTGCCTCGCGCTCGGGGCGCGGACCATGCGGCCGG
>NZ_JALBHA010000268.1:0-8643 GCF_023006445.1 Bradyrhizobium sp. SHOUNA76 | reverse complement strand
GAAAAGGCCGAGCAGAAGCGCGTCGCGGAGGAAGCGGCAGCCGCGGAGGCGGCGCGGATCGCCCGCGAGGCGGAAGACGCGGTCGCCAAGCTGGCTGAAGTCGAGGCCGAGCAGAAGGCCAAGCGTGACGCCCGCTACGCCGCCCGCAAGGCCAAGCGCAAGTAACGATCACACCTCACGTTCAATTGAATTGAACTGATACCTGCTTCTGGGGCGGTCCACGACCGCCCCAGGGAAGTTCGAGACCGCGCGTCTGCGTATCGCAAACGCTGCAGCGCCGGTCGAAGATCAGTTCTTCTTCATCATCCCGTCGTCTTTCTTCATCCCGTCCTTCGACATGTGGTCCTTCTTCATGCCGTCATCCTTGGACATCGTGTCCTTCTTCATCATGCCGTCCTTGGACATCGTATCCTTCTTCATCATCCCGTCATCCTTGCCCATCTTGTCCTGAGCAAAGGCGGCCGGCGCAAACGCGAGGCCAAGCGAGAGAGCGGCAGCCGAGACGCCGAGCACGATACGGGTGCGAATGGTCATGGATCATCTTCCCTTCGAGGTGGTGTTTGTCAGCGACGGACGCCGCTATTCAATTTCGACGGATGGACGGCCCGCCTTGTTACGCCGCCGCCGATAAATTTTGGCGATCCCGCTGCGATCCGTCGTTCGGACGAGCCAGGGCCTGCAGCGGGGATCGGAAGTGTGCAGCGCAGCACGTCCAGCACTTGCCGCGGCATTCGGTCTCGAACTATCAGATGAGAGATCATCGGGCGAAAGACCGGCTAGGATGGACCTACGCGCCGGTCTCGGAAACCCAGACCAATCACGCCAAACAAGAGCCGTTCAAAGAACCGCCCAAGGGGATCAGATCATGCTCACGCGCCGCCATCTGCTCGCGACCGCTGTCGCCACACCCGCCATTCTCCGCTTCGGCACCGGCACCGCACAGGCCGCCACCACGCTGAAGATCTCGCACCAGTTTCCGGGGGGCACCATCGACAAGGGTGATTTCCGCGATCGGCTCTGCCGCATGTTCGCCGCCGAAGTTGCCAAGCGCAGCAATGGCGACATCGCCGCCGAAATCTATCCGAACTCCTCGCTGATCAAGACCAACGCGCAGTTCTCCGCAATGCGCAAGGGCGCGCTCGACATCTCGCTCTATCCGATGCCCTATGCCGGCGGCGAGCTGCCCGAGACCAATATCGGCCTGATGCCCGGCCTTGTGACCACCTACGACCAGGGCCTGCGCTGGAAGAAGGAACCGGTCGGCAAGGCGCTGACCGATTTCCTCGCCGATAAGGGCATCATCCTGCTCTCCTGGGTCTGGCAGGCCGGCGGCGTCGCCAGCCGCTCCAAGCCGATCGTGGCGCCGGAAGATGCCAAGGGCCTGAAGGTGCGCGGCGGCTCGCGCGAGATGGACATGGTGCTGCAGACCGCCGGCGCCTCGGTGCTGTCCGTGCCGTCGAACGAAATCTACGCGGCGATGCAGACCGGCGCCTGCGATGCCGGCATCACCTCCTCGACCAGCCTGATCTCGTTCCGTCTGGAAGAGGTCGCCAAATCCCTGACCTCGGGTGCGGGCGCCTCGTACTGGTTCATGCTCGAGCCGCTGATGATGTCCAAGGCGATCTTCGACAAGCTGCCGAAGAACCAGCAGGACATCCTGCTCACGGTGGGCACCGAACTCGAAGCCTTCGGCCGCAAGGGCGCGCAGGACGACGACGTCGAGGTCGCCAAGGTCTACGAGAAGGCGGGCGCGAAGGTCTCTGCGCTCGACGCTGCGACCGTCGGCAAGTGGCGTGACATCGCGCGCGACACGGCGTGGAAGGATTACAGTGCCAAGACCACGACCGCGGCAAACCTGCTCAAGCTCGCCACCGACGTCGCGGCATGAGCCACGGTCCGCTTCCGGATCGTGATGACCCGGCAAACGCTGTCGCGGGCACAGGCCCTGCGGCAGCGATCGATCGCGGCCTTGCCATCCTCAACACCATCATCGTGGTGTTCGCAGCGGTCGCTCTGATCGCCGCTTGCATGATCCTGAGCTACAGCGTGCTCAGCCGCGCGCTGTTCAAGGCTGCCAATTACTGGCAGGACGAGGCCGCCGTGTTCCTGCTGGTCGGAGCGACCTTCATGACGGCGGCCTATGTGCAGCAGAACCGCGGCCATATCGGCATCGAGGCCTTCGTCGGTCTGCTGTCGCCGCTGGCGAACAAGATCCGGCTCTGGCTGGTCGACGCTGCCACGTTCCTGTTCTGCGCCTTCTTCGCCTGGAAGTCCTGGACACTGGCCCATGAAGCTTATGTCGACGGCCAGGTCTCCAACTCGATGTGGTCGCCGCCGCTGGCGATCCCCTATTCGCTGATGGCACTTGGCATGAGCCTGCTCTGCATCCAGATCCTCGTGCAGCTTGCGCTGCCCTTCACCGGAGCCAGGCGTCCATGAGCGTGTTCGGTATCGGCGTTGCCTACGGCGTTGCGACGCTGCTGATAATGTTCTCGGGCATGCCGATTGCGTTCGCGCTCGGCGCGGTCGCGGTCGTGTTCATGGCCATCTACATGCCCTCAGCCTCTCTCGATACGGTGACGCAGAACGTCTACGAGGAAATGGCCTCGATCACGCTGCTGTCGATCCCCCTCTTCATCCTGAAGGGCGCCGCGATCGGCAAGTCGCGCGCGGGCCAGGATCTCTATTCGGCCCTGCATGCCTGGCTGCATCGCGTGCCCGGCGGTCTCGGCGTTGCCAACGTGTTCGCCTGCGCGCTGTTCGCGGCAATGGCAGGGTCCTCGCCCGCGACCTGCTCGGCGATCGGTTCGGCCGGCATCCCCGAGATGCGCAAGCGCGGCTATTCCGGCGGCTTTGCCGCAGGGATCATCGCCGCCGGAGGCACGCTCGGCATCCTGCTGCCGCCCTCGATCACCATGATCCTGTTCGCGGTCGCTGCGGAAAAGTCGCTCGGGCGGCTGTTCCTCGCCGGCATCGGCCCCGGCCTGCTGCTGGTCTCGCTGTTCGGCGCTTACGCCGTGATCCGCTTCCGCCAGGAATATGCCGCGGCCGAAGAGATCTACAAGAACGGCGGACCGGAAGCCGCGATCCTCGCCCGCGACGAGTATACGCTGGCCGAACGCTTCAGCGTGCTGCCGCGCGTGATCCCCTTTGTGCTGCTGCTGACCGGCGTCATGATCGCGCTCTATGGCGGCTACGCCACGCCGTCGGAAACCGCCGGCCTCGGCGGGCTGCTGGCGCTGGCGCTGATCGCCGCGATCTACAGCGTGTGGCGGCCGAGCGACCTCGCCCCGATCATGAAATCGACGATCCGGGAATCGACCATGCTGATGATGATCATCGGCATGTCGCTGCTCTACTCCTACGTGATGAGCTATCTGCACATCTCGCAATCGGTGGCAGAATCCATCGTCGCGATGCACCTGCCGCGCTGGGAGCTGCTGTTTGCGATCCTCGTCATGGTCGTCGTGCTCGGCTTCTTCCTGCCGCCGGTCTCGATCATCCTGATGACGGCGCCGATCATCCTGCCGCCGCTCCGCGCCGCCAATTTCGACATCATCTGGTTCGGCGTGGTCATGACCATCGTGATGGAGATGGGGCTGATCCATCCGCCGGTCGGCCTCAACATCTTCGTCATCCGCAACGTCGCGCCCGACATCCCCCTGCGCGAGGTGATCTGGGGTACCCTGCCCTTCGTGCTGCTGATGATGCTCGCGGTGCTGCTGCTGTGTTTCTTTCCGGCGATTTCGACCGGGCTGCCGGACCTGGTGATGGGGCCTGACGGAAGCAGGTAGAGGCAATCACAACTGCCGTAGGGTGGGTTAGACCAGCGGCCGCGCAAAGCGCGGTCCGCAGGGCGGCAAAGCTTCCGTAGGGTGGGCAAAGCGCAGCGTGCCCACCACTTCCATCGCGATGGCGGACAGAAGGTGGGCACGGCGCAAGTGCGCCTTTGCCCACCCTACGGTTTCTCCTTCCGCCGCGCTTTCGGCGCGTTCGCCACCACCTGCAACAGATCCTTGCGCACCGCCTCGATGTGCCGCTCCAGGAAGCGGCAGGCCTCGTCAACCTTCTGCGCGCGGCAGAGCGCGATCAGATGGGCATGCTCCTTTTCCGCTGTCCCCATCGCCTTGGTGTTGGAGAGCTGGAGGCGGGTGTACCGGTCGCTGGTCTGGAGTAGCGACAGCACGATTGCACGGGTGCGCGGCTGCGCGGCGTGCACGTAGAGCGCCATGTGAAAGTCGGCGTTGAGCTGCCCCCATTCACTGACATTGCGCGCCTTGATCGCCTTCTCGAAGCTTTTGTGAATATCGTCGAGCCCCTTGAAATCCTCTGCCGTGAAACGCGGCGCCGACTGCGCCAGCAATCGCGGCTCCAGGATACGGCGCAGGTCGAAGACATCGTTGATTTCGTCCAGCGACAGCTCCGAGACGATGGCGCCCTTCTGCGGAACGATGCGCACGAGGCCTTCTGCCTCCAACTGAAACAGCGCTTCGCGAACGGGGATCCGGCTGACGCCATAGGCCTCACCGAGCGCATCCTGGCGCAGTTGCGATCCGGCCGGATAGGTACCGTCGAGGATCGCCTGGCGGAGCTGATCGACAATCGCGGCCGACAAGGTGCGATGCTTCAGAGGCTGTTTCATCTGACCTTCTGTTGTCCTTCCCGACTCGTTCGGCCGACGCGGTCCCTGTCTTGCATGTCGAGGTGCCCGGCAAAAGCCGAGCCGCCACAAAAGAAGTGCCCAGCAAAAGCGCGCCCTGCTGCCGAATTGATCGCAATCTCTGTTTGACTCCCAAAATGTATAAATTATACATTTGGCAATCGCACGACAAATCTTCGGGGTTGGGGCCTCTTCATGATCGAGCAGACGATGCCGGCCACGCGCGCGCTCAGCGTCCGACGTACGATCGTCCGGATGTCGAGTGCCCTGCTCGCTTTCGAGCGCCTGGCGCTGATGGGTCTGATGTATCTGCTCACCGGTCTGATCCTGGTGAACGTCGTCACCCGCTACTCGCGTTTCCCGATCTACTGGATCGATGAATCCGCCGTCTATTGCGTGGTCTGGCTGACCTTCATCGGGGCGTCCGCGATGACGCGGCTGCGGCTCGACTTCGCGGTGACCATGTTGACGGAGCGTCTTTCGCCGCAGCACCAGAAGCTCGCCAAGGTGATCTCGACCGGCCTCGTCGTCGTGTTCGGCGTCGCCCTGATCGTGACCTGCGTGCTCTGGATGGACCCGGTGGGGCTGGCACGCGTCGGCTTCGACGGGCGCAAGCTCGCGGCTGAGACCTTCAACTTCCTCTATACCGAGCACACCCAGACGCTGAACTGGCCGACCTGGATGATGTACCTGACGCTGCCGATCTTCGCGGTGTCGATGACCATTCACGGTCTCGCCAATCTCTTGGAAGATATCGGGCTGGTCCCGCGCACGCCACTGACGGGCTTTCAGCTCTCCGAGCTGGATGGGGTCAACTGATGATCACATCTGCGGCCTTCATGGCGTTCATGCTGGTCGGCGTGCCAATCGGGCTGTGCCTGTGCCTCGCCGGCCTTGTCTACATCGCCGCATCCGGCAACCCGGTGCTGTTCCAGTCCTATCCGCTCCAGCTGTTCGGGGGCGTCGACAGCTACGGCCTGATCGCCATCCCGCTCTTCATCCTGATCGGCGAGATCATGAACGGCGGCGGCATCACAAGGCGCATCGTCGACATGGCGATGGCCTTCGTCGGCTCGCTCAAGGGCGGGCTCGCCTACGTCAACATCCTCGCCAACATGTTCATCTCCTCGATCCTGGGATCGGCCACCGCGCAGGTCGCGATCATGGCCCAGATCATGGTGCCGGAGATGGAGAAGAAGGGCTACGACAAGACCTTTGCGGCCGGCCTCACCGCCTATGGCGGCATGCTCGGCCCGATCATCCCGCCGTCTGTGATGTTCGTGGTCTACAGCGTGCTGGCGCAGGTCTCGGTCAGCGACATGCTGATCGCCGGGATCGTGCCGGGCGTGATCCTCACGGTCATGTTCGGCCTCGTCATCGCGCTGATGGGATACATCTACAACTATCCGCGGGCGGACTATCAGACGCCGCGCCAGCGCGTCATGACGATCCTGCGGACGTCTCCGACGCTGCTGATCCCGATCGTCATCGTCGGCACCATTCTCGGTGGCCTCGCCAATGCGACGGAATCCGCCGCCGTCGGCGCGGTCGCCGCAGCCCTGGTCGGAAAGTTCTGGACCAGGGAGTTCGAGTTCTCGCAGCTGCCGCAGATGATGCTGCGCAGTGCCATCTATTCGGCGATCGTGCTGTTTCTCGTCGCCGCCGCGGCCGTGTTCTCCTGGGTGCTGATCTTCGGCAAGGTGCCGCAGGAAACCGCCAGCTGGATCCAGTCGGCCGCCAAGGACCCGATCAGCTTCATGCTGATCTGCAACGTCATCCTGCTGGTGATCGGCACTGTCATCGACGGCATTCCCGGCCTGATCATGACGGTGCCGATCCTGCTGCCGGTCGCGACCGAGGTCTATCACATCGATCCCAGGCATTTTGGCGTCGTGGTGGTGATCAACCTGGTGCTCGGCCTGCTGTCGCCGCCGGTCGGGCTCTGCTTCTTCGTCGCGGCCGCCGTCACCGGCGCCAAGCCCGGCAAGATGTTCATGGTGACGCTGCCCTTCTTCGTCATCTCCTGCGTCCTGCTGGTGCTGCTCTCGCTCTATCCGTCGCTCTCGCTGATCCTCATCAAATAGGCCCATCCAAAAGGAGCCCGACCATGCCGCTTTCACGCCGCCGCTTTCTCGCCGCCAGTGCCGCCGCATGGGTGTTCGCGCCGTCGCTGGCGCTCGCCCAGGCCAAGGAATTCCGCCTCGGCCTGATCACGCCGAACGGCCATTCCTGGAACAAGGCCGCGCTCAAATTCGGCGACGATCTCAAGGCGGCATCCAATGGTCGCCTGACATTGACCGTGTTCCATTCCGGCCAGCTCGGCAATGAGACCGCGATGATGCAGCAATTGCAGTCCGGCGCGCTCGACATGGGCTTCATCCAGGCCGCCGAGCTTGGGTCGCGCGTGCCGCACATCGCCGCGATCAACGCGCCCTACATCGTCCGTTCGACGCCGTCGGTCGCGAAATTCGTGCGGCATCCGGCGGCGGTGAAACTGTTCGACGTGCTGCCGCAGGAGACCGGCACGATCGGGCTCGGCTGGGGCATCACCGGCATGCGCGCGGTGTTCTCCTCAAGGGACCTGAACACGCTGGCCGACATCAAGGGCATGAAGCTGCGCATCAACCCGACGCCGGTCTATCGCGATTTCTATTCCTCGCTGGGTGCTGCGCCCACCCCGATCCCGACGCCGCAGGTGTTCGACGCGATGGCCAACGGCCAGGTCGACGGCCTCGAGGCCGATCTCGAATTCTCCTGGAATCAGCGCTTCGACAAGGTCTCCAAGGTAATCCTCCAGATGAATGCCGTCTTCATGCCGATGGCGGCCGTCGTTTCCGGCCGGGTCTGGCAGTCACTGCCGCCCGCCGACCGCGAGCTGATCACCAAGCTGGTGAAGTCGACGCTGGACGCGCAGATCGACGAGCTTGCCGGCAACGAGCCGGCGCTGATCGAGAATTTCAAGAAGGCGCCGATCCCGATCCGCCAGGTCGACGCAAAGGATACCGAGGCCGTCATTGCCGAGTTCGACAAGATCTGGCTGCCCAAGGCACCCGTTCTCGCCGAGCTGCGCAAGGTCGGCGCGACGCTCTAATTCCATTCGCCATCCTCTTCACAACGACCCGGCGGATCCAGCCCCCCGCCGGCAACTTCACTTGGAGTGAAATCATGACCCGCCACGTTTCCTGGGAAGGCGTCTTCCCGGCCGTTACCACGCAATTCAATGACGACCTGTCGCTCAATATCGACGCAACTGCCAAGGTGATGGACGGGTTGATCCGCGATGGCGTCTCCGGCCTGATCGTCTGCGGCTCCGTCGGCGAGAACACGTCGCTTGAGCGCAAGGAGAAGGTCGCGATCATGGAAACCGCGAAGTCGGTCGCGGCCGGCCGCGTGCCCGTGCTGTGTGGTATCGCGGAATTCACCACCGCTTTCGCGGTCGAGACCGCCAAGGAAGCCGCGCGTGTCGGCATCGACGGCGTGATGGTGATGCCAGCCCTGGTCTATTCGTCCAAGCCGCACGAGACCGCCGCGCATTTCCGCGCCGTCGCCACCGCGACCGACCTACCGGTGATGCTCTACAACAATCCGCCGATCTACAAGAACGACGTCACCCCCGACATCCTGGCCTCGCTGGCGGACGTCGAGACGGTCGTCTGCTTCAAGGATTCCTCCGGCGACACCCGGCGCTTCATCGACACCCGCAACATGGTCGGCGACCGCTTCGTGCTGTTCGCGGGGCTCGACGACGTCATCGTCGAGAGCGTCGCGATGGGCGCGGTGGGTTGGGTCTCGGGCATGTCGAACGCGTTCCCGCGTGAGGGCGAGACGCTGTTCCGCCTCGCCAAGGCGGGGCGCTTCGCCGAGGCGATGCCGCTCTACGAATGGTTCATGCCGCTGTTGCATCTCGATGCGCGGCCGGACCTCGTCCAGTGCATCAAGCTGTGCGAGCACATCATGGGCCGCGGCACCGCGCTGACCCGCCC
>NZ_JALBHA010000267.1:0-8678 GCF_023006445.1 Bradyrhizobium sp. SHOUNA76 | reverse complement strand
CTCACCGGGGCTCACCGCGGCGATACTGACATCGGCGCCGAGCGCCTTGGCGCGCTGCGCGATCAGCGCCTCGTCGCCGCGCAGGTAGAAGGCGGGCAGGTTCAGCTCGCTGCGCCTTAGCCAGGCTGCGATCGTGATGTCGGGACCGATGCCGGCGGGCTCTCCCAGGGTCAGGGCAAGGGGAAGCGGCTTTGCTGCGCGATGGGCCATCAGCGGTTGCGATATTCGATCATCGCCGCCTTGCGGAGGTCGTCGAGATAGGCCTTCTGGGTCTTCTCGTACTTCTCCTGATACATCTTCTCGCGGACCTCGCGCTTCTTCGGCGTGTCGATCATGGTCGGCTTGCGCGCGCACAGCACCACCATCTCGATGCCGTTCTTGGTCATCTCGGGCGCGGTCAAATGGCCGATCGGCGTATCGTCGAGCACCTTGCGCAGCGGCTCGGGCAGCTCCGCGGTGGTCTTGGTGACGGTGTCGCGGATGGTGGCATTCGGCGTCGAGCGGAACAGCGAATTGGCTTCCTCGCAGCTTCCGACGCGTGAGCGATAGGTCTCGGCTTCCTTCTTGCGTGTTTCCAGGAACGCCGCGGACGAGCCGCGCGGCACGATCAGCACGATCGGCTGCATCTTGTATTCGGTGCCTTCGATCTGAAGCTTGTCGCCGGTCTGGGCCTGCACGGCCTGCGCGACGTCGCGCTCGCCGACGAGCAGCTTCTCCTTGAAGCGGCCGCGCACCAGGCTGGTCCAGACCATCTCGGCCTTCATGCGGCCCTTCAGCGTTTCGGGGCGGACGCCTTTGGATTCGAGCGACTTGGTGAGCTGCTCCGGCGAGATGCGCATGCGCTGCGCCATGCCCTCGTAGGACTGGTTGACGTCGGAGACGCCGGGATCGACCCCGAATTTCTTGCCTTCCTTGAGCTTCACCTTGTCGTCGATCAGCTCGTTGATGACCTCCTGCCGGGGCGGGGTCTTCTGCGTCGTCAGCTGGTCGAGCTTGGCGCGCTGATCGATGTCGAAATCCGTGATCGGATCGCCGTTGACCATGACGACGATGTTCTGCGCGCGCGACGGCGAGGGCAGTCCGGTCAGGATCAGCCCGGCACCGATGGCGAGCAGGAGGCGGAAGACGGGCAATGGGGTCGTCATGATTGTCGCTCGCATGTCAACCGCGTCGAGCCTGTGATGGGAGCAAGCGCGGCCGGCACTTCAAACCGTTCACTGGAGGCCGGCGGAACTGCTGGTCGTCGACGAGGTCGCCAGCGTGCGCAGGCCGATCTGGAACATGAACGCATGGCTCAGTACGGGCGGCGCGGTGCCCGCAGAATAGCTATACGAAGTTACGTAGTTCGCCGCCAGCACGAAGCAATCGTCGACATAGCCGGCACCGAGCACATACTGGTTGATCTTGTTGGCCTCGAGGTCCCACCGCGCCGACCCCGACACCACCCAGTTGGTGGCGATCTTGATCGAGCCCGAGGTCAGGATGCCCTCGCGGCGGGTCAGATAGCCGAGTTCCGGCTGCGCCGCGTAATTGCCGTACAGCACGGCGACCGCCCAGCGATTGAAATTGGCGCGGCCTTCCGCCTCGAAGCGCTGGACGTTCCAGGTCTGCTCATCCATGCGGGAGCGGACGCTGAACGTGTAGGTGCTGTTCGGCGAGTAGCTGGCGCTCGCGACATAATCGGAACGCGGCTTGTCCAGGCCGGAATCCAGACCGGTATTGATGGTGTCCTGGACCGCGAAGGAGTTCATGCCGAACAGCTGGTAGGACTGGCCGAACAGCACCTTGACCGCGCCGCCCTTGTCGAACTGCGTGGTGGACTGCACGCCGACATTGGCGCGGCCGCCGCCCTCGACGCGGTCGTAGCCGGAGAACTTGTCGACGCTGAACAGGTTCGAGGCGTCGAACACCATGCTCTGGGCGTCCTCGTTCGGGAGCTTGCCGGCATAGGTCTCGTTCGGCCGGATGATGATCTGCGCGATCGGCTCGACCGTGGTCGACCCCCATGGCTGAACGTTGATGAAGGGATAGCGGTATTCCAGGCCCACGGTCGGCATCAGGCGGAACGCCTGGGTGTCGCCGACGGGAAGATAGTTCGACACGCCCGGCTGGTTGGAGACCGAGGAGTTGATCGCGTCGGCGCGCAGGCTGGCGAACGGCGTCCAGATCTGGCCGAGCGGATCGGTGAACGATTTGCGCCACTGCGCTTCAGCCGTGAGGCGGGTATAGGTGCCGGGGAAGCCGCGCAGCAGGCACTGCGACGGCGTGCGGGCCAGCGGATCGGCCGACGCCGTCGTGCACAGGCTGCTGGTGTTGGCGACCGTGGTGATCGGATCGAACACCGCCTGGTCACGCGACATGTTCACGAAATTGGTCTTGTAGCTGAACTCGCCGCCGAAGACCGGATAGTTGAGCACGTTGGAATAGTCGATCACCGGATAGACGATCGGCACCTGGCTCTGGTTACCCGAATAGCTCAGCCAGTACATCGTGCGCGCGTCGAAGAAGCTGCGGTTGCCGACGCCGGTCAGATAGAGCTGCGACAGCGCCTCCGTCGGCAGCAGCAGGAACGAGCCGAGCGGATCGCGGTACTGATAGAGCCGGTAGTCCGAGAAGAAATAGTAGTCGGACATCAGGACGCCGTCCCAACCCCAGACCCATTTGTCGTTCAGCGCGAACTGACCCTTGGTGTCGACGGCGCCGCGGAACTGGCGGTCGCCGGGCTGCCCCGCAAAGGCGCCCGGATCGAGCTGGTCGATGCCGTAGGCGCGGATCTGGTAGGCGCCGTCGATCAGGCGCTGACGGAATTCGCCCTGCAGCATCACGCCCTGCCGCGACATGAAGCGGGGGGTGAAGGTTGCGTCCATGTCGGGCGCGATCGCCCAATAATAGGGAACTTCGGCGCCGAAGCCGGTGTTCGTCGTGCCCGGAAAGTAGCCCGGCATCAGGAAGCCGCTCTTGCGCTTCACGGTCGGGTCGGGCGTCGAGAAATAGGGCATGTAGGCGATCGGCACGCCGAAGAACTCGATCTGTGCCGTCTCGAAGTACAGCATCTTCTCCTGCTGGTCGTGGATGATGCGCGCACCCTTGACCTGCCACAGCGGCGGCTTCTTCGGATCGTCCTTACACGGCGCGCAGGCCGTGTAGACGCCGTTCTCGAACACGGTGTAGTTGCCGCTGGAGCGGTCGGCGCGGCTCGCTGCCATGCGGGTCTGGTCGGCGGTGTCCACGCGCAGCGAATCGACGAAACCGTCGCGGTAATCGTCGGAGAGATCCATGATCTCGGCATAGGTGATCTTGCCGTCGGCATCCGTCATGCGGATGTTGCCTTCGGCATGCAGCCGCTTGGTCTTCTGGTCGTAGATGACCCTGTCGGCTTCGACGCTGGTGCCGTTGTAGAACAGCTGGACGTTACCGACCGCCGAGACGCGCGAATTGTTGTAGTCGTAATCGACCTCGGTCGCCTGCACCAGCATCTGGTTGTCGTTGGGAGCCTTGGGCGGCTTCGGACGCGGCGGCAGCGGATTGTAGGTGAAGCTCTGGGCGGAGGCGGGGGCCACGGCGGCGACATCGATCAGCCCGCCGAGCGATGCCACGGCGGCGACCGCCAGCAGCAGCCTGCGGATGGACAAGCCGCTCCCGTTCGCGCGCACTACGGTGCGACGCGTCAAACGAGACACGAGCCCTCCATGGACGGCAGTCACTAACCGTCCTCCTGATACAACAAGGCCAAAAAGCCGGTGAGGCCGCCTACCACCGCAGGCAACCACGCCGCAGCGATCGGATGCATCAACTCAGCCTTGCTCAAGTCTTCAGTCACTTTCGACAGAACGTAGAGCAGAAAGCCTGCGCCCACGCCACTCAAAACCATCTTTTGCACGCCGCCCATCCGGAAGAAGCGCAACGACACGGAGGCCGCGAGCATCACCATGGCAGCCAGCAAAAATGGCTGCGCCAGAAGCTTCTGATACTGGAGTCGGTATCCGGCTGTCGCGAAGCCTGAGCTCTCGGAAGAGCGGATGTAGCTCGGTAGTTGCCAAAAGGACACAGTCTCGGGGGTGGAAAAGCTGTTGCGGACCTGCGCCTCGGTCAGGGTCGTTGGAATCTGCAGGCTGGCCTGGTCGACCGGCGGGGAGTCCAGCGAGAAACGGCGGACGCCCTTGAACAGCCAGCGGCCGGTCTCGAGAGTCGCCTCGCGCGCCTCGACCCGCTCCTTGAAGTGCTGCTCCGGGTCGAACCGGAACAGCGTGAGCCCCGTGAGCCGGACGCCCTGCTGCTCGCTGCGCGCCGCATTGATGATGGTCTGGCCGTCGCTGGTCACCTGGTTGAGCCAGAAGCCGGAGGCGTCCTGGATGCCGCCGCCGGGCGCCGAGCCGAACAGCTCGGCCTCCATGCGCTTGGAAGCTTCGCGCAAATTGGCCGACATCGGATTGTAGGCGACGGTGGCGATCACCCCGATCAGGAGCGCGCTGCCGAGCGCCGGCGAGATGAACTGCCATGCGGAGATGCCGGCGGCGCGCGCCACCACGAGCTCGAGCCGGCGGGAGAGGGCGAGATAGCAGGTCATGGCGCCGACCAGCATGCAGAACGGCGTCAGCTTCTCCAAAAGCTGCGGCACCCGGAACAGCGAGGTCTGGGCCACCATGAGCGCCGAGGCCGATGCCAGCCCTGAGGTCTTGCGCACCATCTCGATGTAGTCGACCAGCACCAGCAGCAGGAAAATGCTCGCGAATACGCCGAGCGCGGCAACCACGAAGCGGCCGGCGAAATAGCGCCCGAGTGTGTTGGTGAGCATGCTCATGCGGTGGCCGGGCGTCCGAACAGCCGCGCGATGCGCGCGTTCGACCTGTTGATGGCGTCCATCAGGCCAGGGGGCGGCTCGACCACGACGCCGCCGATGATCATCCACAGCCCGACGCCGATGGCGCCGAAAACCATGGCGTATTGCAGCAGCACCGGCCCCGGCGACTTCACCGCCATCACCGAGCAGGCAAAGCCCGCCATGCGCAGGCCGAACACCGCGATGATCGATGAGCCGATCGAGAAGTTACGGCTCTGGCGGGTAGTGCGCGGCGCCCCGAGGAACGCGAAGGTCAGCACCGCAAAGGCGAAGGGATAGATCGGCGCGAGCAGGCTGTCATGCAGGGCCGAGCGGAACTGCCCGGGGATCTGCTTGTAGACGGGATCGTTCTCGGACGGTGAGAGCAGCTCCCAGAGATAGAGCTCGCGAATGCCGAGGGTGACGTCGCGGCCCTTGGAGAATTTCGACATGTCGAAGCCGTAGCGGCCGAAAGCCACCAGCGCCGGATCGCGCTTGCCCGCCTCGAAGCGCTGGAGATTGCCCGTTTCCAGCACCAGGAACGAGCCGGTCTCATTCTTCACGACCTCGCCGCGTTCGGCGACGATCGAGACGCGCTCGTTCGGGTCGCGGCGGTCGTCGATGAAGATGCCGGCAAGGATGCCGCCGGGCTGGCGTTCGCGAATCCGGATCGTGAGGTTCTCGTCGAGCCGGGCGAAGCGGCCGGGCTGCAGGATGTTGGTGAGCACGTCCGCGGTGATCTCGGCATCCCACTGCTTGATCCGGCGCATGCCGTCGGGGGCGAGATAGGCCGCGATGAAGGCAACCAGCAGCGCCACCACACAGGTGGCGTAGAAGAACGGAAAGAACAGCCGGAACGGCGAGAAGCCGGCGGCATTCATCACGATGATCTCGGAATCGGTCGCGAGCTTGTTCAGCGTGTGCGAGATCGCGATCATCAGCGCGATCGGCGAGATGATCAGGACCAGGGCCGGCACGACCAGGCTGGTGATGCCGAGGAAGGTGAGGATGGTCTGACCCTGGCTCGTCATCAGGTCGATGCCGCGCAACGCCTGCGTAATCCAGATCACGCCGGTGAGGCTGACCAGGACCAGCGCAAACGACGCCAGCGTCGTGCGGAAGATATACTTATCGATCGACCCCATGCGCTACCGCACGAATCCCACCAAGTCCCCATGTCGGCCGAAATTCCACTGCCCAACCCATCCCCGATGAGGGGATCCCCAAGGTTGGCCAGCGCCTCTTCCGCCAGCTTACTCTCTCACTACCATCCCTTTGATCCGTCAACAAAATGGCTGCCCCGTGGCACCCTCAATATATGGTTAATATTTCACTCGATGTGGCCTTGAGGCCACGGGGGGTGCTTGGCATCTGCCGGGCCGCTGGCCCATAGTGCGGAAGGCTCAGTGAATCGTCGTTCAGGTCCGGCACGGTCAGGGCCGGTGAATGACGGAAAGACCAATATTTTTGAAGGAGTTACCTATGTCCGATGCCATCAAGGTCGGCTTCGTCCCATTGTCTGCTGCCGCCCGTGGCATCCTGGTCGTGTTCTGCGACGACAGCCTGAAGGTCGGTCCGGCGACGGCCAAGGCGCTGGGCGGCGCTGTCGAACTCGTGAAGCGCGCGGCCACCGCCGCCGCCTTTAAAGGTAAGAGCGGGGCCGCGCTGGACATTCTGGCGCCGGAAGGGGTGAAAGCCACCCGTCTGCTCGTGATCGGCGCCGGCAAGGCAGCCGGCCTGAAGGCGAACGATTTCCTCAAATTCGGCGGTGTGGCGGCGAGCAAGCTTGCCGCCGGGACGACCACCATGACAATTATGGCGGAGCTGCCCGATGGCGCCATGACGAGCGAGCAGGCGGTTGCGATCGCTTCGGGCCTTCGCTTACGCGCCTACAAGTTCGACCGTTACAAGACCAAGAAGAAGGATGGCGAGGAGGGCGGCTCGCGCGCCGAAATCTCGCTTGCGGTCGGCGATGCCAGTGCTGCGAAGAAGGCGTTTACCGCGGCCGGCCACGTCGTCGACGGCGTGATCATCGCGCGCGACCTCGTCAACGAGCCGCCGAACGTGCTGTTCCCGGAAGAATTCGCGCGCCGCGCCAGCCAGCTCCGCAAGCTCGGCGTCAAGGTCGAGGTGCTCGACGTCAAGGCGATGCAGAAGCTTGGCATGGGCGCGCTGCTCGGCGTCGGCCAGGGCTCGGCGCGGCCGAGCCGTACCGTGATCATGCGCTGGGACGGCGGCAAGAAGGGCGAGGCGCCGGTCAGCTTCGTCGGCAAGGGCGTCTGCTTCGACACCGGCGGCATTTCGATCAAGCCGGCCGGCAGCATGGAGGACATGAAGGGCGACATGGGGGGAGCGGCCTGCGTCGTCGGGCTGATGCACGCGCTGGCGGCGCGGAAGGCCAAGGCCAACGTGGTCGGCGCCATTGGCCTCGTCGAGAACATGCCCGACGGCAATGCGCAGCGGCCGGGCGATATCGTCACCTCGATGTCGGGCCAGACCATCGAGATCATCAACACCGACGCCGAAGGCCGCCTCGTGCTCGCCGACGTGCTCTGGTACGTCGCCAAGAAGGTGAAGCCGAAATTCATGGTGGATCTGGCGACGCTGACCGGCGCCATCGTGGTCGCGCTCGGCACCGAGCATGCCGGCATGTTCTCCAACAATGACGAGCTTGCCGAACGCCTGCTGGCGGCCGGCATGGAGAGTGGGGACAAGGTCTGGCGCATGCCGCTCGGTCCCGAATACGACAAGCTGATCGATTCCCAGTTCGCCGACATGAAGAACACCGGCGGCCGTCATGGCGGCTCGATCACCGCGGCGCAGTTCCTGCAGCGTTTCGTCGATGGCACGCCCTGGGCCCATCTCGACATCGCCGGCACCGCCATGGGCGCGCCGAAGACCGACATCAACCAGAGCTGGGGCAGCGGCTATGGTGTCCGTCTGCTCGACCGTCTGGTCGCCGACCATTACGAGCGCAAATGACCTGAGATGACTGAAGTCCTGTTCTATCATCTGCAAAACATGACGGTAGAGAACGTGTTGCCCCCGCTTCTCGAGAAATCGCTCGAGCGCGGCTGGCGCGTCGTGGTGCAGTCGACCTCGGAAGAGCGGGCCGATGCGCTCGACGCGCACTTATGGACCTACCGCGACGATTCCTTCCTGCCGCACGCGACATGGCGCGTGAACGATGCCGCCGATCAGCCGATCGTGCTGGCGATCGAGGAGGGCAATCCCAACGGCGCCCATGTCCGCTTCCTGGTCGACAACGCCGCATTGCCACAGGACGCGCAGGGCTATGCGCGCATGGTGCTGCTGTTCAACGGCGACGATCCGGATGCGCTCGCGCTCGCCCGCAGCACCTGGACGGATTGCAAGGCGCGCGGATTTGATGTCACCTATTGGCAGGCCGACGAGCGGGGCCGGTGGCAGCGTCGGAATTAGCGTCGATCGCAATTAATGATAATTTGCACTTTTCGGGCGATGCTGGCTTTTGTCACCTTCGTGCCGCAAAGTGATGTTGGGACAATCGCTTAGGGCTGGTCCTTCACGCGGGGAATTTGGTTTATCGTGCGACATCAAAAGCTTCCCAGGTCGCTCATAGTTGCGTTGGCTGCCGTAGCACCGCTGATCGCGGGCTGTTCGGGCGGGACCGATCTGTTGTCGAAGGACGCCGAATGGTTCCAGAAGCCCGGCCGTCTCTTCATCAAGAACATCTCGATCGAGTCGCCGCCGCTGACCCCCGACAAGCCGGTGGGAGCTGAGGATCTCGTCAGCGCCGACGGCGCCTGTCCCGCCAACGAAGCCGCGGAAGATGCCGAGCGGCTTGAGCCCCTTTTTGGCCGCGGCCTTATCGCTCATG
>NZ_JALBHA010000266.1:0-8686 GCF_023006445.1 Bradyrhizobium sp. SHOUNA76 | reverse complement strand
AAGGTCACGGCGCTGGCGCACGGTGCGTCAGCCCGCGTCGGCGACGCCCTCGAAGGCGCCGTCGCCCTGAAGCAGGAAGTCCAGCACGACCTCTCGCCGACGGAGAAGCTGGAAGCGTTGCAGTGGAGCAAGGCCGGCAGCGCAGCGACCGCCGTCCCCAGCAAGGCCGAACGCCGCGCCGAAGCCAAGGCCAAGGGCTACGAAGGCGAGATGTGCTCGGAGTGCGGTAACTTCACGCTGGTGCGGAATGGCACCTGTATGAAATGTGATACGTGCGGCTCGACCACCGGGTGTTCGTGAGGCCGGAGCCGAACGAACGACGACGTCACCCGCATCTTAGCGGGCATCCAAAAGGGCGGCCAAAGGGCCGCCCTTTTTCCATTTATGGCTTTTCCAAAGTCAGCCATTATGACAACCTTAGAGGGTATCACATAGCACCCAGACCCATTGCTAGTTTCAAGACTTATTAGGAGAGTTGGATCGTGACCAGCCAACCCGACGCCTTCCTAAGTTATACGCGGCTCGATGATGAGTTCTTTGGTGGCGCAATTACCTCCCTGCGGAAACTCATCGAACTCGGTGTTCAGGTGATTGCCGGGCAGAAGAACTTCAAAATCTATCAAGATGTCGACGGCCTGGAGTTCGGTGAGCAATGGCAGAAAGGCCTCGATCAGGCCGTTGCAAGCGCAAGATTTCTTGTCCCAGTCGTCACTCCACTTTTCTTTCAGAGCGAAGCCTGCCGTGATGAATTGAAGAAGTTCATCACTCACGAGAGCGAACACGGACGCGACGACTTGATACTGCCGATCTATTTCGTCACGGTACCAGCTCTCGAGAAACAGGAATTGCTCCGCGACGACCCACTTGCAGGAGTTATTGCGTCGCGCCAACGCTATGATTGGCGCTCTAAAGCTGACTTGCCAATCAATGACCCGCAAGTAAAGGCCGCGGTCAGGCAGCTATCGGAGAAGATCGGCGTTGCTCTTGCTCGCGTTCAGGGAGATTCGGGAGCCAAGGCTCGACCGGGTGCTCCCCGGGCAATAGTTACCGAAAGGCATCAGGTGGCGGCATTTTCTCAAGCATCGGACGTCATTCGCAGCGAGGAGCCGCAGAAAAAGTCAACGAAACTCAAAAGGATTCTCTGGGTCGACGATAGACCAGACAACAATGTCTACGAGCGTCGCGCGATGGAGGCATACAACGTTGAGTTCGAGTTAGCAGAGTCGACCGGTGAAGCTCTGGCTAAGCTAAGGAAGACTCAATTCGACGCCATCATAAGTGATATGGGTAGACCGCCGGACGCTCAAGCCGGCTACACGCTTCTTAATTCCTTGCGAAGCAGTGGCAACCTCACGCCATTCTTTATCTACGCTGGCTCAAATAGTCTTGAGCATCAGCGTCTTGCCTTGAGTAAAGGAGCACAAGGTTCGACAAATAGAGCGAACATATTGATCAATGAAGTTCTAAACTCGCTGAACGAGTAGTAGTCGCAGCCCCCGGAAGGCCTTGCTCGCGCGAAAGCCATGGTGAACGGCGTCAATTAAATGCAATGCCGCCGTAGTCGAGCATACTTTAGTCTTTCCGCGCACGGCAATGATTGGTAGCCTCTCAACCCATACTTGCATGAACTGGTTTGGGGCGCAGAGGTGATGACACGTGAATGGGGTTGGCCCGCGGGGGCCACGCGGTTGACCAATTAGTTTCCCAAATCGTTTTTTGCATTGAGCACGCTTCTGTTGCTGCAGGCCTACGCCGCAGGGACCTCCGCCCTCCATGCTCAAAACCAGAAATTGGACGCGCGGCAGGGCCACATCTACTTCATCCGGCACCCCAGCGTTTTGAGCCGGCTCGGCAAACCGGATATCAGGGTCGATGGCAAAGTGGTGGGCGAGTTCGCTGTTGCCACATACATCCTCGTGGATCGGCCGGCGGGGCCACACACGATCACCGTCGTTGGGGCGATGGATTCAGTGGGATGCGAGGGCGAGATTCGCGTGCAGCCCGGCATGTCCTACTATTTCGAAATGGGGCCGATCGTGAATACCAACATGGACGCGTTTAATATCGCGTCGATGGGCGTAACCGGACGGCCTGTCCCCTGCCGCAACAGGCATAACACGCCCTACATGTTCTACTCGCTCGATGCGACTGCTGGAGCTGCCGCGGTTTATAAAGGCCCGGAATTAACCCGACGGATGAATTACGGACCATTGCACTAAATTCACTCGATCCGTCCTGCCGATCTGCGGCTTCGCCTCGCGTTTGGTGAACGGCGTCAATCAAGTGCACGGCCACCGTCATCGGGATCTGTTCCGGCTCCGTTGCTCATCAACACCCTGGCGCCGAAATTGCCTTTGCGGCCGAGCCCTTCCCTTCTAAACTCCGACCACCGCCGGCATGAGTTCCAACGGCCCCGGTAGAAGCGGAGTCGAGTTATGCCCAAACCGGAAAGCTTCCCGATCGAGAAGATCTTCGTTCCCACGAAGCAAAAGAAGGCGATCAAGCCCGAGATCGTCGCGGAGATCGCGGAAAGCATGCTGGAGATCGGACAACAGGAACCCATTTCCATCAGGCTCGATGGAGACCGCCTCGTTCTGGTCGAGGGACTGCATCGGCTCGAGGCCTGCAAGGCGCTCGGCGAGACGACCATTCTTGGCGTCCTGGTCCCGGCCGAGATGGCTCAACACAAGCCGCTGCTCGCCGAGCGACCCGAAGTCGAGGCCGAGCGCATCAAGATGGCGCGATTGAAGCAGTTGCGCCTGGAGAAGGAAGCCGCGGAGGCATCGACGGCGGCCCCGAGAGGCAACGCGACGCAAGCGCCGCGCGCAGGTTCTACGAAAGGCCTGCGCGACAATCCGAAGGCATCACCCGTCCGGATGGTGAAAGCGAAACCGAAATCATTGTCGGACTGGATCACGCAGCAGAAGGGCACCGGCAGCCGCTATTGAGGGCCGGCTCGTTGCCAAAGAAGCAGCTTGTGGGACGGGTAGAGCTCTTGCGCGAAAGCCATCACTCCGCACCGGCAATTGATGGTGTTCGCTACGCCCGACATCATCCTACAGGATGATATTGATTGGCGTCATTGAATCACCCAACCTCGTACAATGAAATACTTCCTGCTGTTCGGCGGCGCCCTGGTGATCTGCGTGCTCACATTCGCAGGCGTGCTTTACTGGAAATACGCCAAGCTCATTCCCGAGCCTTCGAGCGAGGTGGTGCAGTTCACGCCCGAGAAGCGAGCCGTTCTGGAGCGGCTGAAAAAGGAAAATAAATTTCAGCCTCACCATTTTCCGCCTCTCGGCTATACCGGCGCCGAAACGCCCGAAGATCTCGCGCGAGCAACAGAGGCCGTCAACGGCGTGATCGATGCGGTTCTCGCGCAACCTAACGGTCCCGTTCACGCGCGCACTGTCTCCAATCCCATCGGAAAAGCGATGAGTCTGGTCTCTCGCTTGGCAACCGAGGATCGCGACCGGACCAGCGGTTACCTTCTAGAAGTCTGGTATATCCTCGGTCTCAAGGGCGCGACCGGCCAATTCGCCTCCGGCGCCGCCTACTCCAAAGCTCCGGGCCACAGCGAACCGCTTCCTCCAGGCTGGACGACGGCGGACCAACCGCGTCCGATCAATCCCTAGCGCGTGAGGTGGATGAGCGAAGCTCAATCCACCTTCCTTATTTCGTCGGATGCGCAGTGGTGGGCTACGCTTGCGGCTAACCCACCCTGCGAAGTCGCCGAAATTTGCTGCTTCCAGCGACTTCCGCGAAAGCGACCTGATCGTCTCACGCCGCTTTCGCCTGCTCCGGCGATGCCGTCTCCATCGCGCGCATGTAGAGATCGAGCAGGCTTTCGCGCTCGTCGCGCTCGTTCTTGTCTTCCTTGCGCAGCTTGATGATTTCCTTGAGGATCTTCACGTCAAAGCCGTCGCCCTTGGCTTCCGCGAAGACTTCCTTCTTCTGCTCGCTCAACTCCTGCATTTCGCTGTCGAGGTTCTCGATCCGCTCGACGAAGGAACGGATCTTGCCGCCGGGAATGGTGATGTCGGACATGGTACCTCTTTGCTGACTGAGGTCGCGAAAATGACCGCAAAGAAATGACCAATGTGTTAACCTCAGCCTCCTGCGCATTGCCTTGTGGAAAAGCCGAGGGAGCCGTTCCATGGCCGAGCTTCGCTTCGATGACGGTGCCGCCTATGAGCAGATGATGGGCGTCTGGAGCCGATCGGTCGGCGAGATCTTTCTCGACTGGCTGAAGCCGGCACAGGGGCTGCGCTGGATCGATGTCGGCTGCGGCAGCGGCGCCTTCACCGAGCTCATCGTTGCGCGCTGCGCCGCCCTCGACGTGCAGGGCATCGATCCCTCGGAGGGACAGCTCGCCTTTGCCCGCGCGCGTCCCGGTGCGCGCGGCGCCGTGTTTCAAACAGGCGATGCCATGGCGCTCCCATTTTCAGCGGCAAGTTTCGATGTCGCCGTAATGGCATTGGTTCTCGTGTTCGTGCCGAATGCAGCGAAAAGTGTCGCGGAATTGGCGCGGGTCGTTCGTCCCGGCGGCCTCGTCGCGACCTACATGTGGGACATGCTGGGCGGCGGATTTCCGCTCGATCCGATCCTCAACGAGATGCGCGCGATGGGACTGACGCCGACGCGTCCGCCGCATATGGAAGTGTCCACCCTTGCGGCTCTCGAGGATTTCTGGAGCGCGGCCGGACTGCTAGAGATCGAGACCCGCCAGATCACGGTGCAGCGGACGTTTGCCGATTTCGACGATTTCTGGAACGTGGAGACCAAGGCCCCCTCCACCGCGCCGGTGATCGCGGCGATGCCGGCGGCCGATGTCGCCGAGCTCACGCGGCGCGTGAGGGCGCGTCTTCCCGCTGGCACGGATGGCCGCATCACCTACAGCGCCCGCGCGCACGCGATCAGCGGACGCAAGGCGGGGTGAAGATGTGGCGAGGCAGTCGTAGGATGGGTAGAGCCCTTGCGAAACCCATCATTCCGCGACGGCTATTGATGGGTTTCGCTTCGCTTGACCCATCCTACGACATGCGTACTCCACAACGTCAATGCCACGAAAAAGCAAGCGATCCTTCCCTCGCCTTCTCAACGTCCGGCGGGGCGCACGTTGGGCGCGAAAGAGATTCGCGCGAGCCCCGCAGGCCGCCCGGACCGCGGGCATCGTAGCCATCCTGCTTGCTGCCCTCGCCCTCCTGAACCTCGCCTATCACGTCATCCGCAAACCAACCGAACTCTTCGCCGTCGCCGGTCACGCCCTCGACAAGGAGCCATCAGAGACTTGGGCGAGATACGGCCCCCTCTTCCGCACCTATTCCACCGCGACGATCACGCCCGAATTGCTGGCCGCGCTGGCGCAGGTCGAGAGTTCTGGCAATCCGGTGGCGCGCACCTATTGGCGCTGGCGGTGGAGTTTTAATCCGCTGGCGATCTACCGGCCGGCCTCCAGCGCCGTCGGCCTCTTCCAGATGACGGATCCGGCTTTCACTGAAGCCACGCCGTTCTGTGTCCGCGGCAACGCCGTCACGAACGCCGGCTGTGGGTTCGCCAGCTTCTATGTCCGCGTGATCCCGAGCCACGCCATCGAGCTGACCTCGGTGTATCTGGACCGCCAGGTGGCCATGGTCCTCAGCCTCGCGGGCGATGTGAAGGCGAGTGCCCAGCAGAAGCAGGATCTGGCCGCCTTCATCCATCTCTGCGGCGCAGGTCCTGCCACAGCCTATGCGCGGCGCAAGTTTGTGATGATCGCAAGCGAACGCTGCGGCGATCATCTCGTTGCGGGGTATGTCGGCAGGGTCAATGCGATGAAGCGGCAATTTGTGCGGCTTGCGGCGGACCACGATAGTTGAGGAGCGCAGCCCCCAGCCCCGCTACCGGGCCCGCCATAAATTTACCTCTGCGCACGCGTTGTGTCTGATAGCGGCCAGACCTATCCTTCCTGATCGGACTGCCTCCCATTGACTCCCGACCGGATGGAGAGCGCATCGGTGCCTGACACGAACGACCCCAAACCTGATACCAGCAAGCCCGATGCCCCCAAGCCGGAGGAGACGCGCGCCGAGGGCGGGTTGGCGCGGGCCTACGACCGGATCAAGAGCGCGGAGCAAGACCTGGCGCGATTGGACCGACTGGTTTCCGGAATGGAACGCGATAGCGAGGGACAGCGGGCCTCACGCGCAAGCGCCACACCGACGGCAGCCGCCACTGCGGGAGACGGGCCGCCGAAACCCGATGCCAAGGTTCCGAGCGCCAACGTTCCCAATGCCGGGGTTCGCGATCCAGGCTTGAGGAAAGATCCGGCCATGATGCGCGCCTTGGTCATTCTCGTGCTGGCGATCGGCCTGCTCGGTGCCGCCGTCGCTTCGCAATATCGCGATGAGGCCCAATCGATCGGCCAGTCGATCATGGCGCGATGGGCTCCGTCAGCCGCGAGCACGCCCCCGCAGACGTCCGCGGTGGAAAACCAAGTGCAGCCGCCGGTCGTGCTGCTGGCTGCGGCGGATGAGCCGAGCCCGTTGCCCGCGCCGCCAGTCCTGAAGGAAGCGGACAGCGCGCCAAATTCCGGCGCCAGGGCGCCTGAGGCGTCGTCATCCGAGTTGGCGCAATCGCTCAAGGCCATCACCAGCGAGCTTGCGAACATCAACGACAAGCTCGAGCAACTGAAGAGCCGCAACGAGCAGACCCTGCGCGAGCAGGCCGACGCCATTCGACAGCTCAAGGGGGCGCAGGAGAAGGATGCGGCGGACATTTCGCGCCTTGCCGCCCAGGTCCAGGCGCTGCAAACGCAACTGAGCGCGTCATCGGTGTCATCCGCCTCTGCAGCCGCCAAGCCCGTCGTGCGCAGCGTGGTGAACAACGATGCGGCTGCGCGTGCCCGGGCGCACGTACCAGACGCCGCGCCACGGCGGCCGAGGCCGCCCCCGCGAGGCCCCTGGATGCCGCCGCCCTATATGGCGGACCCTTATTACGGCGATCCGGATTGGTGAGTTCGCAAGGCGCCGACTTGTTTCTCGCACGCGCGAGCGGATGACGGCGGTTGGCAAACGAGCGTAGCCGGACGAGCGACTTGTCCGCCGTAGCTCGAAGAGCGAAGGCGGAAGCGACATCCGGGGGGAATGCTTCGGCAGCAAAGCCCCGCCTATATCGCTCCGCTCGTCCGGCCTATCAACCAGCTACGCTCTACGCTCGCTCACCGTATCTCGCTCATCGTCACCTCGGCCGCGATCCCCGTCAGCTCGGGCTCTTGCGGCGCAAGCTCCTCATCGGAAGATGGGCCAACCGAGACTTCAGCCATTCTGCGTTTGACCTGTTCGCAGGTCTTGCGCACGTCTTCGGTGAACAGCGCGCATTCTTCGATGCGCTTGAAGATCTTCCGTCCCTCTTCACGATACCCCGCCGCCGTTTCTCGCATGAAGGCGATCGCATCATGAACCTGGGCCGTCAGCGCCTCGCATTTTTGCGCCGCGTCGATCAACTCGGTCCCCATGGCCTCGATCTCTTTTGCAGCGGACTCATAGTCGCGAACGACCGCTTCCGCGCTGAGCGCACCGACGCGCGACACGCCCGCGGTGTGCTCGACGTAATCAGGCAGATTGATTGAAGTAATGGAGCTCCCCGACCGGATCGACGTGATGTCCGCTTCGAGTTGGACCAAATTCACTCCGTCCCGTCTGTGCAATTGTTCGACACTTGCCATGATTTATCCTCCCGATACGCGCCCAGAACCCCAAACAGCATTGGGTTTATTACGGGGATAAGTGTCGATCTACCTCGATGTACTCTTGACAGTCTCCACTTTGCCATTTTTTCCTGATCGTCAACTCCGCACGCAGGGATGACGAGCCATCAAACTTCAACTTGTCCGCGTACCGGATGGAGGACCTCACCACCAATACGGCCAGCGCCATCCTTCATAGCGCACGTATGACGGCACCAGCGGCGGGCCGTAGGGATCGACCCGGTCATCCTCCGGGCGATAACGATAGCGTGGAACGATGTTGTAATCCCACGGCGTCGGTCTCAGCACGGGTGCAGTGACGATGAGCCGCTCTTGCGGTGCGCGAACGACGACGGCTTTCCGCGTGCGGGCTTCGGCGCCTGATGTTGCAAGGCTGCACAGCACGAGGGCGGTTCCGAGTGCACAGGCGACGGTCATTTTTGTCATGCATTGGTCTCCTTCGCGCGAAGAGTGCAAAAGGACGCGTGGCAAGGCAAGCGAATTTCGCGCGACTTTGCGGGGATGACCGATGACGGCTTTGGTTGCCTCTCCACCGTCATTGCGAACGCAGCGAAGCAATCCAGAAATGTTTTCCGCGGCGGCAGCCTGGATTGCTTCGCTGCGCTCGCAATGACGGGGAGAGCGTAGCCCGGAAGGAGCGCGGTGAAATCCGGGACCAGTGTGCCTTGTTGTAACATCCCGGATTGCGCTTCGCTCCATCCGGGCCACGAAGGCTACGAACCTTACGCCGCGTCGACGCCCTCTGGCACAGGACCCGCAACGAGCCCGTCGAGACCGACCATCAGCAAATCGGCGATGTGCATCAGCTGGTACAGCGGAATGTCCGCCTCGCCCTGCTCGGCCGATGCCACGAAGGCCGGCGTGACGCTGAGGCGCTCGGCGAGCTGGCCTTGCGTGTAGCCGCGGCTCTCGCGCGCGGCTTTGACACGCGCGCCGATG
>NZ_JALBHA010000265.1:0-8694 GCF_023006445.1 Bradyrhizobium sp. SHOUNA76 | reverse complement strand
GGCGCGCTGGGCAGATTGGGCGCGCGGACGCGCCTGGTTCGGTGCCTCGACCGTGACGGGCGGCAATGTCGCCGCCGTCGACGTCGAACTGGTTCCGGAGACCTGTGCAAGCGACGGCGTGGCGTGCAGCACCATCCCCAAGCCGGCTACCCCCAAGCCAGCTACCCCCAAGCCAGCCATGCCCAGGCCGCCCTTCATTCGTTCCCAGCCGGGCGTTCGTCCGTCGTTGCGCCTCATCGTCTTCCCCGAGTTCCGTATTTGGACAACCCGGGAGTAATCAGATCGAGGCGCTCACCGCCTTTGCGCGCGGGCAAATCACCTTTGATCGCGCGTGGAGGCTTTCGAGTTTACTGACAGCGCTTCGGCGAATGGCCGAAACGCCTGCGGAACGCCGTTGCGAAATTGGCCGGATGGGCATAGCCGACCCGATAGGCCGCTTCGGTGACCGACAAGCGCTGATGGATCAAAAGCGCACGTGCGGCATCGAGCCGCTGCGCCCTCAAATAATCGATGGCGCTCTCGCCATACGCCATCTGGAATTTCTGGTTGAAGGATCTGCGGCTCAACCCTGCGCTCCGCGCCAGTTCGTCGATGCTCCAGGGATAGGCGAGATCGGCATCCATCCGCTCCTTGACCGACTGCAACCGCATCCTCTGGAGGTCGGCGGCCGGGTCGACCGCAATCCGGCCGCGCTCACTGAACAAGGCGTGGACAATGATCTCGGCGGCGTGCGCCGACAGCAGCAATTGGCCTGCGGTTCCCGCGACCGGCGGCGAGAACATTTCTGCCGCCACGGCCTCGATGCGCGGAGATGCCGTCAAAGAGACGACGGCCGTGCCTGCCCCGTCGTTCCCAAACAGCGCCTGAAACTCGTCGCCGAGTCCAAGCTCATCGATGGACGCGCGGGGAAGAGCAAGGCCGATGGCCGGACGATCGCCAGAGCGCGCCACAGCGCTGTCTTCGCGCGCGGCAATTGCCGTCATCTGCCGCTCACCGCTGGCCGCGCGCGTCAGAACGCCGCGGCCGGCATTGTCGTCGAATGCCACGGAGATGAACAGGCCCGAAGCTGCGATCGCAGGGCCGCCCGCGTCGGTGCGAAACTCGCCCCTGACAAACACGCAGCCCGGAAAATCCAGCCATTGGCCCGCTGTCGAAACGTCGGGCTGTGCGGAACTCATGTCGTCTTGAGGCCGTCCGACAATTTGATCGTAAAAGTCCCGCATCGAATTCCGCTTACGCAGCGGCTTCTTTGACGGCTGACGGCGGCGCGCTCAAGGGCGGAGCGCGCAGTTTGGAGGGTTTCGAAACTGGATTTGCTCCAAGAGGCTTTGCGTTGCGCGCGGACGGCGACGAACGCGTCAGATGCCCAGATATTTGTGCTGGAGATCCGGCTCGGCCATCAGCTCGTCAGAGGTGCCGCTCCACACCGTCCTGCCGCGTTCGATGATGGTGTGGCGATCGCAGATGCGGGCGAGGTGGTCGACGTTCTTGTCGACGACCAGGATCGACTGGCCCCGGCTCTTGAGCAGCGACAGGCAGTTCCAGATCTCTTCGCGGATCAGCGGCGCAAGGCCTTCGGTCGCTTCGTCCAGAATCAGCAGCTTCGGGTTGGTCATCAGGGCGCGGCCGATCGCGAGCATCTGCTGCTCGCCGCCGGAGAGCTGGTTGCCCATGTTGGACGCGCGCTCGGCGAGCCGCGGAAACAGCACGTAGATCGCGGCGAGCGTCCAGGGATTGGGGCTATCGAAACGATCGGCCGCGGCCGCGACCAGGTTTTCGCGCACGGTGAGGTTCGGAAAGATCTGACGTCCCTCAGGCACCAGGCCGACGCCGAGCTTTGCGATCCTGTACGAGGGAAGCTGCCTGACCTCGGCGCCGGCGAAACGAATGCTGCCGGCGCGCGCGGGCGTCAGGCCCATGATGGAGCGGATGGTCGTGGTCTTGCCCATGCCGTTGCGGCCCATCAGCGAGACCATCTCGCCTGATTTGATCGACAGCGACAGGCCGAACAGCACCTGGGACAGGCCGTAACAGGTCTCGATGCCGTCGACGTCGAGCAGCGTGTCAGCCATGATGCGTCACCACATGCTGGTCGCCGAGATAGGCGCGCTTGACGTCTTCGTTGGCCCGGATCGCGGCCGGATCGCCGGAGGCGATGACGCGGCCATAGACCAGCACCGAGATGCGGTCGGCAAGCGCGAACACCGCCGGCATGTCGTGCTCGACCAGCACGATCGAGACCTCTTTGCGCAGCTCCTGGAGCAGCTTCACCATGCCCTGGGATTCGGTGACGCCGAGACCGGCCATCGGCTCGTCCAGCAGCAGCAATTTCGGCTTGCTTGCGAGCGCGACCGCAAGCTCGATCTGGCGCCGCTCGCCATGGCTGAGCTTCGACACCAGCACATCGGCGCGATGGGCGAGGCCGACGCGATCGAGCGCGGCATGCGCGGCATCGCGTAAGGATCGCTCCTTACGCGCATTGGCAAAGAAGCGGAACGAGGTGCCGGCATGGGCTTGGGCTGCCAGCGCGACATTGTCCGCGGCGGTGAAATCGAGCAGCAGCGAGGTGATCTGGAACGAACGCGCAAGTCCGAGCGCGCAGCGGCGATAGGCCGGCAAATAGGTGATGTCGCGCCCGGCCAGCGAGACGCTGCCGGAATGCGGCTCGAGATGCCCGGTGAGCTGGCTGATCAGCGTGGTCTTGCCGGCGCCGTTCGGGCCGATGATGGCATGCAGCTCGCCGCTGGCGACGTCGAGCGAGACGTTGTCGGTTGCGATGATGCCGCCGAAGCGGCGCACCAGCTTTTCGACGCGGAGCAGGGGTTCAGCCACGGCCAGCCCTCCCGAGCATGCCGATGATGCCGCCGCGGCCGAACAGCACGATCAGCAGCAGCAGCGGGCCCATGATCAGCGCCCAATATTCGGTGATCTGCGACAGGAACTCTTCGAGCAGCAGGAACACCACCGCACCCATGATCGGGCCGAACAGCGTGCCCATGCCGCCCAGGATCACCATCACCATGAGATCGCCGGAGCGCGTCCAGTACATCACGGCCGGGCTGACGAAATCGGTGTTGTTGGCGAGCAGCGCGCCGGCGAGGCCGCACATCGTGCCCGATATGACGAAGCAGACCAGCTGGTAGCGCTTGGCGGGGAAGCCGATCGCCTGCATGCGCTGCTCGTTGGAGCGCAGGCCCTGCACGACGAGACCGAAGCGCGAATTGACGATGCGCCAGATCAGGAAGATGACGCCGAACAAGCAGGCGAGGCAGAGATAATAGAACTGCGTGCGATTGGAGAGATCGACCAGCCCGGAGAAGTCGCTGCGCTTGTAAACGGTGAGGCCGTCGTCGCCGCCGTAGCGCGCCAGGCCCGAGGCGACGTAATAGGCCATCTGGGCGAAGGCCAGCGTAATCATGATGAAATAGACGCCGCGGGTGCGTAAGCTGAGCGCGCCGATCACGAGCGCGTAGATCGCGGAAGCCGCGAGCGCGACAGGGAACTGGATGAAGCCGCTTCCGACGCCTTCCTGCGCGAGCATGCCGACCGCGTAGCCGCCGATGCCCAGATAGGCGGCGTGGCCAAAGCTCGTCATGCCGCCGAAACCCATGATGAGATTCAGGCTCGCGGCCGCCAGCGCCAGGATGATGATGCGGGTGAACAGCGTCAGGATGAAGATGTTACCCGACATTTGCGAATAGAGCGGCAGCAGCACGAGCCCCGCCAGCATCAGGGCCGTGACGGCCTTGCTCACCGTGAAAGCCTTCATCGGCGGTTGGCCGGAAACAGCCCCTCCGGCCGAACCACCAGCACGATCGCCATTACGAGATAGATCAGCATGGACGACAGCGCGGGTGCGGCGGTGGAGGCAGCGGCGCCGCTCAGTACCTGCCGCAGCAAATTGGGCAGGAAGGCGCGGCCGAGCGTGTCGATCATGCCGACGAAGATCGCGGCGAGGAACGCGCCGCGGATCGAGCCGATGCCGCCGATCACGATGATGACGAAGGCCAAAATCAGGATGTTCTCGCCCATGCCGATCTGCACGGTGAGGATCGGTGCCTGCATCAGCCCGGCAAGGCCCGCGAGGGCGGCGCCCAAGCCGAACACCAGCGTGTAGAGCAGTTTGATGTTGATGCCGAGCGCACCGATCATCTCGCGGTTGGAGGCGCCCGCCCGGATCAGCATGCCGATGCGGGTGCGCATCACGCCGAGATAGAGCAGCAGCGCGACCAGCAGCGCCACAGCGATGATGGCGAGCCGATAGGCGGGATAGTGAATGCCGGGCAGGATCGGCACCGGCACGGTGAGCCAGGCCGGCAGCGGCAGCGCCAGGCCCGCCGGGCCCCAGATCAGCCGGACGGCTTCGTTGAAGAACAGGATCAGGCCGAACGTCGCGAGCACGTGGTCGAGATGGTCGCGGCCATAGAGATGCCGCAGCGCGCTCATCTCGAGCACGATGCCGAGCACGAGCGTGGCACCGAGCGCCAGCAGCGCACCGAGCAGGAAGCTGCCGGTCCAGGCCGCGAAGGTCGCAGCGAAATAAGCGCCCATCATGTAGAGCGAGCCGTGCGCGAGGTTGACGAGATCCATGATCCCGAACACCAGCGTCAGGCCCGCGGCAAGCAGGAACAGCAGCAGGCCGAACTGCAATCCGTTCAAGAACTGTTCGACGACGAGCAGCATCAAGACTCTTTCAGGCGCACGCGGTGTCGCGCCGATGTTCGAACACGGTCGCCATCAGTGAAAGAGCTCCCCCTGCCTGTTCAAGGCGGAAAAATGGGTAATGGCAGTATCGTTCCGAGGCAAGAGCGATTCGACATCAAACATGCACTTTGTTGCATCCTGGCGCGCCGCCCAAAACGGCATTGCCAAACGCAACGCAACATTGTCGCCGTGCAGGCTGGGGCAACCTGCCGCACCCAAACGCACACCCTCTCGCCGGTTGGCCCGGCGAGAGAGTGCGAATTTGTCAGAATGTCAGCAAGGATGACGCCTAGTGGGACGTCATCCGCTGGGGAAGGTCATCCTGCTCGGCGAGCACACTGTTGGCCGTCGAGGCCTCCAGCGCCGCCATCCGGAACAGATAGGCCAGCGTCGCCAGTCCGGTTTCTTCCGCCATCTGCGCCAGTTCGAGCGCCATGTCGGACATGTAGCCGAGATTCTCGTCCTCGATCTGCGCCATGATCTGGCTGTCCCGCATCATGTTCGACATCTCAGGCGCTCTTTCGTTGCGCGGCAGCAGCGCCGCAGAGGTTGGCACGGGCAATGCAGTCGATCCGCGGACCGTCCTGCCGGACGACGCTGGTCAAACCGATACGGTCACGCACGACATCGAGCGACTCCTGACGGATCTCGATCGTTGCCGCCATGGTCAAGGAGTTCTCCACCAGCGCGGGCAATCCCAGCGGCGTCACGACGAATCCGATGTCGTGGAAGCGCGGCAGCCACCAAGTCTCCATCACGAGACAAAGCCGCTCGATGCCCTGGTCGAGACAGAATTCCTGCGCAGCCGCCATCAACTGCAGATTGAAGGCGCCGTCGCGGCGCTCGCGCGAGACGAAGAAGCGCGACCACTCCCAGACCAGCGGGTCCGAGGGGCAACTGCGTACTGCGGCGAGATGCGGGAAGACCTCGCTCATCATCGTCGGCCTGGTGGTCGGATACAGGCGCGAGCCGCCGAGCACCCGGCGGTTCTCGAGAGCCAGCAGGTAGACTGCGTCCTCATTGTCGTAGGTATCGATCTCGCGGCCGTCGGGCTTGCGCAGCGCCTCCCATTTCCGCTCCTCGACGAAAATCTCGTGACGAACCCGAAAATGCTGTTCGAGGACGTCCTCGTACAGGTGCCGATTGACGGCAGAAATCACATGAATCATGAACTCCCCCATGGCTTGAAATGAGGGGAGCCTCAGCGAAAAAGACAAAACCGACTATTGGGAAATTTCCCAGTAGGCGAGGATTTCAGGGATTGATGATTCTGTGGCGGATCGCGATCGCGACCGCGTGCGTCCGGTTGACGGCGCCGAGCTTGCGCGCGGCAGTTGCAAGATGCTCTTCCGCCGTGCGTTGCGTGATGTGCAGGATCTCGCCGATCTCCCACGCCGACTTGCCCTGTGAGGCCCAGGCGATCACCTCGCGCTCGCGGGGGGTAAGGCGCGTCGACGGATGCGGCGCCGGATCGAGCAGACGGCGAATGTGGTCGAAGCCGTACATCCCGATCAGATGCAGCGCCGGCTTGCTGCGCGCATTGAGGTCGAGATGGACGCCGCCGAGCGAAACGCCGGCCTCGTAGCCGGTCAAGCCGTGGATCGGCACGACGAAGCCGCGCGACATGCGGAAATCGGCGGCGCGCCGCATGACCTCCACCGCACCCGGCTCCAGCTCCGGATCATACGGCGCTTCGGACCATTCGAACGGGTTCACCGACTGCCGGCATTTGCGGATCACGGGATCGACACGGTCGTAGCTCTTCTGGGTGTAGAGGCTGAACCACTCCGCCGGCCACTTCTTGGCGAGCACCATCTGGGAAAAGCGCTGCTCGGGATTGGGCAGGCCCGTCACGATGATATGTTCGAAACCGTACCGGCCGAACGCGGTTGCAAGCGCGTCCATGGCGTCAGGAACCTTGGTGTAGGCTCCAAGCCCTTCGATGAAGTCGAGCGCCTCCCGGCCATAATCTACGGCATCTGCGGCGGACATCGGTGCCTTTCCTGACTTTCGCCCTTCCTATAGCACGTATTCGGGAGCTGCCTCAAATGCGCTGCGGCCGTAGTTTCCCGGTGCGCATCTGCTCTGAAGTTTTAAACTACTTGTGGCAGAATTGACGTGACGATACACCTGAGCGTCCGCAGCGGGAAAACCAAATGGAAGACGAGGACATTGCCCTCAACAGCGTGCTCGGCCTGGAATTGAACCGCGTGTTTTTCGCCGTCCACGAAACGGCAAACAAGCAGAAGATCATCGAGTTCGCGCGCGAGGTGCTGCAAAGCGAGCTTGAGGCGCTGGCCGAGAGCGTCTCGCCCGAGGGCCCGGCGAGCTGAAGCGCGGTTGCCGCGTTACGCACTCTGCGACGCCTGCCGTTATGAATGCGCTGATTTAGAAGCGATCTGACCGTTGCCTTCCCTTCTCCCGCTTCCGGAGTGGGAAGCTTGAGGACACCAGCCGCACCCTCGTGCCCCCGACGCAGCGCAGCGTCTCCCTGGCGATGCGAAGCATCGTCCAGCGAGCGATGCGCTGCAGAGCCGAGGCCCATCCATCCGCAACTTCCTCCCTGGCTTTCTGGGTCCCGGCTCTGCGCCGCAACGCCAAAACGCGTTGCGGCGCGTCCGGGACACGAGAGAGGCTTGCCTTTACTGTCCACATCGACACACACTTGCCGCTGGATGACGGCGCAGCTCTCGTAAGATGATCGCCGCCATGATCGTCTTTCGGACGCAAAGAACATGATGACGCTGCGCCAGGTTGAAGTGATCCGTGCCGTGATGGTGACGGGGACCATCGGCGGTGCGGCGAAGCTGCTCAACGTCTCGGCACCGGGGATCAGCCGCCTCGTCAAATACACCGAGCGCTCGCTCGGTATCCGCTTCTTCCAGCGCCAGAACGGGCGTTACTTCCCGACGCCGGAAGCCGAGAACATCTTCGAGCAGATCAACGGCGTCTACAAGAAGGTCGACGATCTCTCCGAGATCATCTCCAAGATCGGCCGCGGCGGGTTGTCCGAACTGCGGATCGGCTCAGTACCCAGCATCTCGCAGGTGATGGTGCCGCGCGCGATCGAGCGCGTGCGCCGCCGCTATCCCGATCTCGGCATCGACATCAACATCCTCAAGCTCGAGGAGGCCATCGACTATCTCATGCTCGGCCGCGGCGAGTGCGTTGCGATGAGCTACCGGCTGGAGCATTCCGCGCTCGACTTCATGCCGCTCGCCTCGGGCGAGCTGTACTGCATCGTGCCGCCGGGCCACGAACTCGCCGGCCGCAAGCAGGTCTCGGCCGCCGAGATCACCCGCTATCCGCTGATCGGGATCGATCCCAACGATCCCTACGGCCGCATCATGGCCGAGATCTTCGCGCGCAACCGGCTCGACTACAACATCACCATCCGCGCGCGCTTCGGCACCACCGTCTGCGCGCTGGTGAAGGCCGGGCTCGGCATCGCCATCATCGACCAGTTCACCGTAGCTCACGGCGGCTATCCCGGGATCGAGCTTTTGAAGATCACCGAGCCGACGCGGTTCGACACCTACATCGCGGTCAAGCGCGGCGCGCCGCTGTCGCTTCATGCCGAGTATTTCATCGAGTCGCTGCGCACCGAGATGCGCGCGGTCGAGCCATCCCGCGGCAACGGCAAAGCCGTGCCGGGCGGCAACGGCAAGGTCGTGCCGGCGCGCGGGCGAAAGAAATAACATGATGTTAGGTTTGCTGGACAAATGGGTAATTGTGTTAGGCAGGGGAAAGGCTATCGTCGCAGTTGGAAAGCCCCCTTGGAATTGCGTGGGTTTCCCCGCTAATGACCGGGACCGAACGCTCCCAACGAGACGATAGCGACCATGTCGAAGCGCGGATACGCCGCCAGCCAGAAGCTCCTCACCGGCCTGATCGGCGCGCCGATCGCGCATTCCGCGTCCCCTGCCATGCATGAGCGCGCCGCCGAGGCGCTTGGCCTGCGCGGCCACTACCAGCTGATCGAGGTCGCCG
>NZ_JALBHA010000264.1:0-8695 GCF_023006445.1 Bradyrhizobium sp. SHOUNA76 | reverse complement strand
TCGGCTCCATGCTGGCCGACCGCGCCTCGTTCCCGGGCCTTGCCGACTACGTCGCCACCAAGGCAGCCGTGGTTGGCTACACCAAGGGCGCGGCACGCGACCTCGGCCCGCTCGGCCGGGGTGAAGATGCGGTCGAGGAAGCGCTCGCCATGGCGCTCGATCACCTTGGCGACGCGGGTGATGTCGATGAGGTCGGAGCCGATGCCGATGATCACGCCCGGCTCCGACCGCGGTCCATCGCCGCGCGCATGCTGCGCACCGTCTCGGCAAGGCCGACGAACAGCGCTTCGCCGATCATGTAGTAGCCGATGTTCAGCTCGATGATGTCAGGCAGGGCCGCGATCGTCTCCGCGGTCGCATAGTCGAGCCCGTGCCCGGCATGAACCTCCAGTCCGGCCGACTTCGCCAACTTCACCCCCGCCACGATCCGCTGCCATTCGGCCTCGGCTTTCTCCGTGTGGCCGTCGACCACGGCGTCGCACCAGGCGCCGGTATGGATCTCGATCACGGGCGCGCGCAGCCGCGCCGCCATCTCGATCTGGGCGGGATCGGCGGCGATGAACAGGGAGACCCGAATACCGGCATCGTTCAGCCGCGCGATGTAGGGTGCGAGCGCGTTGTGCTGGCCGACCACGTCGAGGCCGCCTTCGGTGGTCACCTCCTGCCGGCGCTCCGGCACCAGGCACACCGCGTGCGGCTTGGTAGCGAGCGAGATGCGCATCATGTCGTCGGTCGCCGCCATCTCGAAATTGAGCGGCTTGGAGATCTCGGCCCTCAGCCGCGCCATGTCCTCGTCGCGGATGTGGCGGCGATCCTCGCGCAAATGGGCGGTGATGCCGTCGGCCCCGGCCTCGATCGCCAGCAGCGCCGCCCGCACCGGATCGGGATGGCGGCCGCCGCGCGCGTTACGCACGGTTGCGACGTGATCGATATTGACGCCAAGGCGAAGCGGAGAAGCGGGCATTTCAGAACTCACGAAATCAGAGGAATAGGCGCATGCGAGATGCACCTATCCATTAACACGTTCGACTTTGGCGACGACCGCCTTAGCGCGCAACTGGGCCAGGATCGCGCTGAGATGTTTTAGATCGTAGACTTCGAGATCGATCGTCGTCTCCGTGAAGTCAGGGGAGCGGCGCTGCATGCTGATGTTGTCGATGTTGCCGTCGTGCTCGGCGATCACGGTCGCGATCTGCGCCAGCGCTCCGGGCTCGTTGACGTTCTCGACCTTGATGCGGGCCGGGAATCGCTGCGGCGCGGAGTCCTCGATGTCCCAACGGACGTCGAGCCAGCGCTCCGGCTCCTCCTCGAAATCCTTCAGGGCCGGCGCCTGGATCGGATAGATCGTGATGCCCTCGCCCGGCGTGACGATGCCGACGATGCGATCCCCCGGCACGGCGCCGCCGTTCGGGGCGAATTTCACCGGCAGGTCGGAATTGATGCCGCGGATCGGAATGGCGACCGGGCTGCGCGGCTCCGAGGACTTCTCCTTGAGCTTGGCGGCAAGCCCCTTCTTGACGCCGTAGCGCGCAATGCGCTCCTCCTTGTAGTCGGGGTACATCGCACGCGCGACGTGCGAAGCCTTGATCTCGCCGCGCCCCACAGCCGCCATCACGTCTTCGATCGAGGTGCGCGCGAGCCGCGGCAGCGCGCCCTTGAGCTTGTCGTCGGCATATTCGATCTTGGCGCGCTCGAACAGGCGCTCGACGATGCGCCGGCCGAGACCGGCATATTGATCGCGCACGGCGGTGCGCGTGGCACGGCGGATCGCGGCGCGCGCCTTGCCGGTAACCGCAAGCGTTTCCCAGGCCGAGGGCGGTGCCGATTGCGCTTCCGAGGTCAGCACCTCGACCTCGTCGCCGTTCTGGAGTTCCGAGGACAGCGGCGCGAACTGGCCGTTGATCTTGCAGCCCACGGCACTGTTGCCGACGTCGGTATGCACGGCATAGGCGAAGTCGATCACGTTGGCGTGGCGCGGCAGCGCGATCAGCTTGCCCTTCGGGGTGAAGCAGAACACCTGGTCGTGGAACAGCTCGAGCTTGGTGTGCTCGAGGAATTCCTCCGGGTTGGCGCTCTCCGAGAGGATGCCGATGGTGTGGCGCAGCCAGGCGAACGCGTTGGACTCGCGCTTGAGGAATTCGGTCGGCGAGCCGACGCCCTCCTTGTAGAAGACGTGCGCGGCGATGCCGCGCTCGGCGATCTGGTCCATCGCCTCGGTGCGGATCTGCAGCTCGACGCGCTGGTTGCCGGGACCGATCACCGTGGTGTGGATCGAGCGGTAGTCGTTCTGCTTCGGCGTCGAAATGTAGTCCTTGAAGCGCCCCGGCACGACCGGCCAGGTGGTGTGGACGATGCCGAGCGCGCGATAGCAGGCCTCGATGTCGTTGACGACGAGCCGGAAGCCGAAGATGTCGGACAATTGCTCGAAGCCGACCGACTTGCGCTCCATCTTGGTCCAGATCGAGAACGGCTTCTTGCGGCGGCCATAGACCCGCGCGCCGAGCCCCCTGTGGCGCAGATTGTTGGAGAGCTGGTCCTCGATCTCGCCGATCAGATTGCGGTTGCGTTCGGCGAGCGCGTCGAGGCGCTGCATCACCACCGAATAGGCTTCGGGATCGAGGGTGCGGAAGGACAGATCCTCCAGCTCCTCGCGCATTTCCTGCATGCCCATGCGCCCGGCCAGAGGTGCATAGATGTCGAGCGTCTCCTCGGCGATGCGCCTGCGCGATTCCGTCGGCACGAAGTCCAGCGTGCGCATGTTGTGCAGACGGTCGGCGAGCTTGACCAAGAGCACGCGGACATCGTCGGCGATGGCCAGCAACAATTTGCGCAGGTTTTCGGCCTGCTTGGCCTCCCGTGACACCAGCTCGAGTCGCTTCAGCTTGGTCAGGCCCTCGACCAGAGCGCCGATCTCCGGCCCGAAGATCTGGTCGATCTCGGCCCGTGTCGCTTCGGTATCCTCGATCGTGTCGTGGAGCAGCGCGGCTACGATGGTGGCGTCATCGAGCTTCAGGTCGGTGAGAATCGCTGCCACTTCGAGCGGGTGCGAGAAATACGGATCGCCCGAGGCGCGGGTCTGCGAGCCATGCGCCTTCATGGCATAGACATAGGCGCGGTTCAGCAGGTCTTCGTTGGTGTTGGGATTGTAGGACCGGACGCGCTCGACGAGGTCATATTGACGCATCATGCGCGCGCGCGGCTTGGCCGGGCGGGCGACCGGCGCAGTCGGGGCCACGGCAACCGATTCGGTTGCGGCCTGCATCTGCGTGAATCTGCGGCGCCGATATACCATGCCGTCCTGCCTTCAAACGGGCCCTGAGCAGCCCGCTGTATACATCTTAGCTCCGATCGCGCTTGTGTCCGATCAATTCGGTGACAGGACGCATTGCCAGCGACAACGCATGGTAACCACGAAAACGTCAACAAAAGCAAAGGCCCGAACAACCGTTCGGGCCTTTGATAAAATCACAAGAAGTCGACAATCGCGACGGACGATTTACTCGTCTTCCTCGGGCTGCTCCTCGGGCGGCGCGAGGCCTTCGAGACCCTTCAGAAGCTCCTCTTCGGTCATGCGCTCGACGGCGACTTCGGTATCGTCCGCATCGACGCTTGCACCCGCGGAACCGATCAGCGGCACCGTATCCGGCTCGGGCTCGTCGACCTCAACGAACTTCTGGAGCGAGTGCACCAGCTCCTCGCGGAGGTCCTCAGGCGAAATGGTCGTCTCGGCAATTTCGCGCAAAGACACAACAGGGTTCTTGTCGTTATCGCGGTCAACCGTTAGTTGTGAACCGGACGAGATCATGCGGGCACGGTGGGCGGCCAGCAGGACCAAGTCAAACCGGTTGTCGACCTTGTCGATACAATCTTCTACGGTGACGCGAGCCATGGACTGTCGCTCCGTTGTGGGTGGGACGAAATATGTGGATGATTGGGGCTAGTTATAGGGGCCAGGACGGTTTCGCAAGGCCAATTTGTGATTTGGCCTCGCCAAACGGCTCTGCTACCCCCACATTGGGGCAGGGATGGGTGGTTTCCCGGGCCGCCATCGAGGGCGGCGCCGGGGATATGAAAGTCCGCCATAACTATACCTTGATTGCCCCGACTTCTCCGGATTTGCGGTTTCGACGGGTTTCGGCAGCACTCTGAAGTGCGTAGCTTGCCGCCGCGCGCCAACAATAAACGATCAATCACGACACACTACGCGAGCAAACTGAATGTCCCCTTCCTCTACCGACAAGATCGCGCTCTTCATCGACGGAGCCAATCTCTACGCGACGGCGAAAACTCTGGGCTTCGACATCGACTACAAGCGCCTGCTGAAGGAGTTTCAGAGCCGCGGGACGCTGCTTCGGGCGTTCTACTACACCGCGATCATCGAGGATCAGGAATACTCCTCGATTCGCCCGCTGATCGACTGGCTGGACTACAACGGCTACACCGTCGTCACCAAGGCGACCAAGGAGTTCATCGACGCCTCCGGCCGCCGCAAGGTCAAGGGCAACATGGACATCGAGCTCGCCGTGGACGCCATGGAGCTCGCCGAGCACATCGACCAGATGGTGCTGTTCTCCGGTGACGGCGACTTCCGCTCCCTGGTCGAGGCCGTGCAGCGCCGCGGCGTGCGGGTCACCGTGATCTCCACCATCGCCAGCCAGCCGCCGATGATCGCCGACGAGCTGCGCCGCCAGGCCGACGTCTTCACCGACCTCGTCGAGCTGCAATCCAAGCTCGGCCGCGATCCGTCCGAACGCCCCGCCCCGCGTGACCGCGGTGAGCGTGGCGAACGCCACCACGCCCCCCAATTCCTCCAGCGCGCAACCACGATGGCGCCGAGGGGCGATGACGACTTCGAGGAGTGAGGCGGCCCGGTCAAGCCGCCAGCCTTCCACCGTCGTTCCCGACCGCGATTGTCCGCTCTGTCCGCGTCTGGTCGCCTTTCGCGAGGCGAATCGGGCGCGTGAGCCGTTGTGGCACAATGCGCCGGTAGCGCCCTTCGGCGACATCAAGGCGCGCCTTTTGATCGTCGGCCTCGCGCCGGGGATGCAGGGCGCCAACCGCACGGGACGGCCGTTCACCGGCGACTATGCCGGCGACCTGCTCTACGCCACCTTGCTCGAATACGGGTTTGCCAAGGGCACCTATCAGGCGCGTCCCGATGACGGCCTGAAGCTGATCGACTGCCGGATCGCCAATGCAGTGCATTGCGTTCCGCCGCAGAACAAGCCGCTGCCGGTCGAGATCAACACCTGCCGGCAGTTTCTGGTCGCGAATCTCGAGACGATGCCGAAGCTGCGCGCGATCATCGCGCTCGGGCGAATTGCGCACGACAGCGTGCTCAAGCCGTTGAAGCTGAAGGCCTCTCAAGCCCCCTTCGGCCATGGCGCCGTGCATCAGGCCGGCGCGTTCAAGCTCTACGACAGCTATCACTGCTCGCGCTACAACACGAACACGGGCGTGCTGACGGCGGACATGTTCCGGTCGGTGTTCGCGAAGGTGAAGGCGGATCTCGATTAGTCGGCCTTTGCTGGATTGGCCTTCAGCCAGTCCAGGACGTCGCCGGCGTTCCGGTCAGGCGGGAACACGGGATAGAGCACGTGCGTGATCCTGGCATCGTCGACGATGAGCGCGAGGCGCTTGATCAGCGTCAGGCCCGCGACCTCCATCGTCGGCAGCTTCAACGCGCGCGTCAGCGCCAGCTTCTCGTCCGACAGCACCGGGAATGGCAGATGCAGCCGTGAGGCCATCTCGGTCTGGTATTCGTTGCTTTGTGTCGAGAGGCCGAACACGTGGGCGGCACCGGCGGCCTTCAGCTCGGCGAACAGATCGCGAAACGCACAAGTCTGCGGCGTGCAACCGCGCGCACCCGGGATCATGTCCCAATCGTCGACCAGCGCGATCTTGCCGGGCTCGCCCGTGCGCGGATACGCGAACACAACGGTGCGGCCGCGCAGCGCCGACAGCGTGACTGACGTGTCGTCGGTTGCGAGCAGGCCGAGCGAGGGCAGTGTCATGCCCGTCAGATGCGCGGCGCCGCCATCATCTTCGGGCGCTGGAATCCGGGTCCAATCGACCTCGAGCAGGTTCCGCTGGGTCATCTCGTCAGCCCCTCGCCCGCATCAGGCGCCCCTTCTCCCGGCTCCAATCGCGCTTCTTCTCGGTCTCGCGCTTGTCGTGCAGCTTTTTGCCCTTTGCCACCGCCAGCTGAAGCTTGGCGCGCCCACGCTCGTTGAAATAGAGCTTGAGCGGGATCAGCGTCATGCCCTCGCGGTCGACCGCGCCCATCAGCTTGTTGATCTGCCGGCGATGCAGCAGCAGCTTTCGCGGCCGCTTGGGCTCGTGATTGAAACGGTTGCCCTGGAGATATTCGGGAATGGTGGCGTTGATCAGCCAGATCTCGCCGTCCTTGGAATCGGCGTAGGATTCCGCAATCGTGCTCTTGCCGTTGCGGATCGACTTGACTTCGGTGCCGGTCAGCGCAATGCCGGCCTCGATCGTGTCCTCGATCGCATAGTTGAACCGGGCCTTGCGATTCTCCGCCATGACCTTGATTGGACGTTCGTTTTTATCGGCCATGACAGGCAAACCTGATCGAGATGTGCGCGTAAGCTAACAGTTCGGATGAAGCGCGCGCGTCACTTCTTGAGGAGATCACGGATCTCGGTCAGCAGTTCGACCTCGGCCGACGGCTTCGGGGGCGCGGCCGGCGCCGCCTCCTCCTTGCGCTTCAAGGTGTTGATGGCGCGGATCACCAGGAACAGCACGAAGGCGACGATGATGAAGTTGATCGTCAGCGTCAGGAAGCTGCCATAAGCAAGTACAGCGCCTTGCTTTTTCGCATCAGCTAAGTTGGTGGCTGTGACCGCCTTCGACAAGGGGGCAAAATAGTTCGAGAAGTCGAGGCCGCCGGTGACCGCGCCGATGATCGGCATGATGATGTCACCGACCAGCGACGTGACGATGGCACCGAAGGCCGCGCCTATGATGACGCCGACCGCGAGATCGACGACGTTGCCCTTCATGGCGAATTCGCGGAATTCCTTGAGCATGCGTGTGCCCTTTTCCTCGACGCTCATGAACGGCCCCCGATGCCAGCGCGTCAGTTGATCAGGCCAGCGTGCACCATGGCGCTACGGACCGCAACGCGGGTCGGCTCGGAAACCGGCACCATCGGCAGCCGCAGCGTCTCGTCCAGCTTGCCGAGCAGTGACATCGCATACTTGATCGGCGCCGGATTGCTCTCGATGAAGAGGTTGTTGTGCAGCGGCATCAGCTTGTCGTGCAGCTTCAAGGCGGTGGCATGATCGCCCTTCTGCCAGGCAACGTGGAACTCCGAGCACAGGCGCGGCGCCACGTTCGAGGTGACGGAGATGCAGCCGTGGCCGCCATGGGCCATGTAGCCGAGAATGGTGGCGTCCTCGCCGGAGAGCTGGTTGAATTCCTCGCCCATCGCCGCGCGCTGCTGCGACACGCGCACCATGCTGGCGGTGGCGTCCTTGACGCCGGCGATGTTCTTCAGCTCCCACAGCCGCTTCATGGTGTCGACCGACATGTCGATCACCGAGCGCGGCGGGATGTTGTAGATGATGATCGGAATCCCGATCGCGTCGTTGATCGCCTTGAAGTGCTGGTACATGCCTTCTTGCGTCGGCTTGTTGTAATAGGGCGTCACGACCAGCACGGCCTCCGCGCCTGCCTTCTCGGCGTGCTGGGAGAGCTCGATCGCCTCCTTGGTCGAGTTGGAGCCGGCGCCCGCGATGACAGGCACGCGGCCCTTGGCCTCGGCGATGCACCATTCGACCACCTTCTTGTGCTCGTCATGGCTGAGGGTCGGGCTCTCGCCGGTGGTGCCAACCGGGACCAGGCCGTTGGTGCCCTCTGAAATCTGCCAGTTGACGAGGGAGCGGAATGCCGCCTCATCCAGCGAGCCGTTCTTGAACGGCGTGACCAAGGCGGTGAACGACCCCCGGAATTTCGTCTTGGCTGCCATGGACTTCCTCCGTACGCGGCTATCTCTCGAGCAAGCGCCATTCATATCGGGTCTATCCCGCCGGTAAAAGGCCCGCTTCCGTGTGACGCACCGTTTAGGCCGCGATTTTGCCGCGGTGGTGGTGCAAATCGGCCCGCGGTAAGCGGCTGTTGGTATTTTGTCCGCATATTCAATCAAATACAGCTAGATCTTGAGCCACTTGACTGATTCGGGGCGACAAAACCCGTGACCTCATTCCCTCGCGCCGCTTGGCGATCCTCCGGTCTGATCGTGTGCCTGATGGCAGGGCTCTCGGTCGGCTGCGCCGCCCTGGCCAAGTCCAATGAGACGACGGCGGAGACCGCCAAGGATACCGCCAAGGACGCTGCGAAGAACACCGCAAAGCCCGCCGCCAAGGACGCGGCAAAGGGCTCGTCCAAGGAGGCCAACAAGGGAACCGGCAAGGACAGTTCGAAGGACGCAGCCACGGGGGCGAGCAAAGGAGCGGCTGGCGCCCCGAGCAAGGACACCGCGAAGAAACCGGCCAAAGATACTGGCAAGGACGCGGGCAAGAGCGCCGGAAAAGAACCCGCGAGGGACAAGCCCAAGCCCGCCGCGGCGGCACCTGCGCCGAAATCCCATCCGGCCGCTAACAGCTCGCCTCCGAAAACGGCCCCCGCGCCGGCCGCGACCGCCACCGTCAGACCTTCTGCCCCCGTCGCCAGG
>NZ_JALBHA010000263.1:0-8701 GCF_023006445.1 Bradyrhizobium sp. SHOUNA76 | reverse complement strand
CGCAGCAGCCTGGCTGGATCGTGCGCTGCACCAGCGCGAGCCGCGAGGCGCCGCTCGAATGCGCGATGGAGCAGAACGCGGTGCTGACCAAGACCGGCCAGACCATCGTCCTCGTCAACATCCGCATCGCGCCCGACACCCGCACGCCGGTTGCATTGCTGCAATTGCCGCTCGGCCTCAATCTTCCGGTCGGCGCCAAGCTTCAGGTCGACGAAGGCAAGACGGTCGATCTCCAGATCCAGACCTGCGAGAACCGCGGTTGTTACGCGTCGACCCCGATCGCGGCCGACCTGCTGGGCGCTTTACGGTCGGGCAAGCAGCTCAAGGTCTCCTTCCAGAACATGGCCAAGGAGACCATCGCAATCCCGATGCCGCTCGGCGACTTCGCCGCCGCTTACGACAAGATCAAGTAGCAAGCTTCCCTCTACTGCCGCGCCGGCTCTCTCACCTCGTCATTGCGAGCGCAGCGAAGCAATCCAGGCTGCCTCTGCGAAAGGCGAACTGGGGCACCAGTTCGTCCACGCCTGCGACCTCACTCCGACGCTGCTGGAGCTGATCGGCATCGAGGCGCCCACTTATATCGCGGGCTGCCGGCAAATGCCGCTGGAAGGCGAAAGCTTTGCGCGCTCGATCACGGATGTGTCGGCACCGTCAAAGCGCTCGCCGCAATATTTCGAGATGTTCGGCCATCGCGGTCTCTGGCAGGCGGGGTGGAAGGCGGTCGCCTTCCACCCGTCGGGCACGCCGTTCGAGAACGACAAATGGGAGCTGTTTCATCTGGACGCGGATTTCTCCGAGACCAACGACCTTGCGGCAGCGGAGCCGGAACGCCTGGGACGGATGGGGCGACCACCACGCGCGCCACCCCTCTCCTGCTGCCGGCCATGGGCAAGGGACGCAAGGCGGCAAAGACCAGCGCCATCGCCTTCGGTTTCCAGGTCGTGCTGGGCACGCTGGTGAACGCGATCCTCAACGATCCCGGCCCGCTGTCGCTTTCGTCGAAAGACATGGAGACGCGGCTCGCCGGTTGCCTGTTGCTGCTGCTCCAGGGCGAATGCGGCCGCGCTCCTCGATAGGCCTTCTGGTCGCCGTCAACCGATGACGTCGCTGGCCCGGAGCAGCGTCGTGAAGCCGCCATAGATCATGCGTTTTCCGTCGAACGGCATACCCTCCATCTTCAGCCGCGGGTCTGCCATCACCTTCTTGTTGACGGCATCGCGGGTCTCCCGGTCGCGGTAGACGATCCAGGCGAACACCACGACCTCGTCCTCCTTCGCCATCACCGCGCGTGGAAACGAGGTGAGCTCCCCATAGGGAACGTCGTCGGCGATGCATTCGACGTAGTCGAGCGCACCGTGCTCCATCCAGAGCGCGCAGGCGGTCGTCGCCAGCGACTTGTAGGCGTCGACCTTGTCCTTCGGCACGGCCAGAACGAAACCATCGACATAGGGCATCACGGATCTCCCAGGGTTGTATGACCCAAGGACGATGGAGCGCGCGGCGTTCCGACCGGCACATGCGTTTTTCAGATGAGGCAAACCGCCGCGACCGGCGGCGCGGCCAACGGACTTCATCGCCGCCGAGCGGCACACCGAGAGAATTGCGACCGTGGAAAAGCGCCGGAACTGGCTGGGGAACCTGGATTCGAACCAAGACAAACAGAGTCAGAGTCTGTTGTGCTACCGTTACACCATTCCCCACCGAAGCGCTTGAAATCACTAAGCTTTCTTCGGAAGTTCTGCAAGGCTGGCTGAAAGGTTTGCAAATCAGCGGCTCGCAGGCCGCTCATATAGCCGCGCTGATCTTCGCGGTCCAGTCCTTCTGTGAACATCGACAGCTTGTTCTTGCTGCGTTCGCATCAAGCCTTCCCGACAGCGTCGCGCCGGTCCAATTGCAGTAAGAAATCCGGCGGCCCCTTGCGGTTGTAGAAAAGCGAGCGGCGCGCCCGATCAATCCATCGCTGGACCGTGAATTCAAATGCGAGCGCGACGACCGTGGATGCGAGCAGGATGCCCAAAGTCTGAAACAGTATTCGCCAATGGCTCACAATGTGCGGATTTGTCAGCGTGATCGGATCAAACAGCTGCAAATTGATCGCGATCTGTATGAAGAGAAAATGCGAGAGATAGACGCCGTAGGAGGCGTCGCCCAATGTGGTCGACAGCGGTCCGTTGACCCTCGCGAAGAGCGTCGGAATCACGATGCTGGTTGCGACAACCAGCGGCACGCCCTGAACGATGCCCCCGTGATAGTCGACGTCGGCATACACGTCGCCCAGGAGATAAAGGCTGTAGAGGCCGGCGAGCCAGTAGCCCGCACGCGTCGACCATGTCAGGCGATCCCGTAACGAGAAAAGCACAACCCCAGTGCCGAAATACCCGATCTGGCTGTAAAACGGGAAGTAGGCCCATTTCCATTCGCAGAAGTGAAGAATGACCAGCTTGATCGCGAAGGCAGCGACCACCAACCCGGCGAGCCATTTTCTGTTGAGTAGAAGCAAGGTTGGCAGTAGCGCGTAGAAGACGATCTCCGCGCTGATCGACCATGCCTGAGGAACCAAGAGATATGTGGTGCTGTGCATGGCCGAATAGAGATCGAGACCCACCAGCGACAGGTTGATCACATAGGGCCGCTCATCCGTCCGGAGCGAATCGAAGATGCCGCTCTCGTTCGCCGGGTTCCACAAATGGAGTGCGAACGTAGCGATCAGGATAGTCAGGTAGAACGGGTAGAGCCTCGCAAAGCGGCTGGCCATGAACGCAGCAGGCCGCCCCGGATAGTGCAGCTCATAGGCGGCGGCCATGTAGAAGCCACTGATGATGTAGAAGACCTCTACCGCGGCCAGGCCCCCGATTGTCTGGTGGATGACGCCAAACTGGCAATGAAATCCAACGACGATCGCCGCCAGCAGAAAACGAACTGTCCCCATCAGCCCCACACCCGTTGGCCTGCGAACCTAGCCCTGCAATCGACACTGAACAAGCGGGCGCCGCGCTCGGAGCGGCCACGGTATTGAAACGGGGCGGGAATTCGGCACGGCCGGCGCTTGCGGATCGAAGTCTGCGCGCTTGGGCGTTGCGGTTGCGAGCAGCGCCAACTGGCCGGTCTTCACCTGCGGCATCAGCAGCGGCACATTGTCGAAGGCGCGACTAGATCACCACGTGATCGAAGTCGGCGGCGATCCCAGTGTTCGGAAAGATCCTCGCCGCCTCGGCCAGGATCTCATCGTCCTCGTATCGTCCCGACATATGAGTCAGCACGAGTTGGCGGACGTTGCTCGCCGCAGCAAAGGCGGCCGCTTCCGCCGCGGTGAGATGGCCGTAATCCCGCGCTGTCGCGGCGTCGCGATCAAGGAAGGTCGCCTCGATCACCAGCATATCTGCGTCAGCAACGTAGCTGGACAGTCCGTCGGTGGTTTCGGTGTCACCGATCACGACGAGCTTCTTGCCGCCGCTCGGCGGGCTCAGAACGTCCTCCGGATCAACCGTTCGATCGGCGATCACGACCGGCCGTCCTGCAGCCAGTTCGCCGCGCATGGGACCATCCGGGACGCCAAGCGCCGCAAGGCGATCGGGCCGAAGGTGGCGACGTGCAGGACTTTGAAACACGAAGCCAAAGCTATCGGTGCCGCGGTGGCGGACCGGAAAGCAGGCGATGGTGAAGTCGCCGGTGTCGATGACCTGTCCCTCGGTCAGGGCAGCGAACTCGACCGCGATCGGCGCCCTGCCCGCACCCCAAAGGCCTGCGAGCATCCGGATGACGATGTCGAGCGTGCCCTGCCCGCCATGAATCGTCATCATTTCGGCGCTCTGCCGCAAGCCCAGGGTTGAAAACAATCCGGGGATGCCGAGCACGTGATCGAGATGAGCGTGCGTCAGCAGCACGCGGTCGAGCCGCCGGAAGCCGGCGCCGCTGCGCAGCATTTGGCGCTGCGTGCCCTCACCGCAATCGACCAGGATGCGCTTGCCCGCGGCTTCCACCAGGAGCGCCGGGTGGTTGCGCTCCACTGAGGGAACGCTGGCCGAGGTTCCGAGAAATGTCAGGGCGAACATGGTCGTTACGTGTCCGGCGGTGGACGGGTCTCACCGCCCCCAATGCCACGCGAGCAGCAGCGCGTACAGGCCCATCGACGCCGCATAGAGCGCGGCAAGGAGTGCGTAGCCCGCGATCCGGCGACTGATCGCCGCCTTCGGCGTGACCCACCAGTCGAGCGCCCTAAAGGCGGCGGGCACCAGCCACCAGCCGAGCAGCTGGGTGCTGACGAGATTGCCGACGAAGAGCGATAGCCAGACCGGCACGCCGTTTCTGTCGATCAGCGGCGCACTGATGAAAGTGCCCCAGAGATAGACCACGGGATAGAGCACCAGCAGCACGATGAGGTTGCTCTTCCAGATCAGGCTTGGGCTCTGCTCCGGAGCCTGGGCCTTGCCGGCCGGGAACCAGAAATTGAAGCCGTAGCTCGCCCGCTTCACGTTCATGCCGGCGTTGAAGCGCTCGCCTTCCCTCAGCAGCGTCTGCCGCAACGGCGAGTCGAGCCATGCGTTGAGGTTGGCATCGCTGTCGAACGTCAGAATGACGATCCACTCGTCGTGAAGGCCCGGAATCGGCCGCTCGATCTTGTGGCGCAAGAACCCCTTGAACTCGGCCTCCGCGGCCTGGATGCGCTGCTGCCATTTGAGAAACGCGTCCTCGAGCCCATCCGGCACATTGAAGGAGATGACGGCGGAGACCGCATTGTCACGCTGGACGCCGCTGTCGGGCAGGATATGGACGTCCTCCGAACCGACGAAGAAGCGCTGCACCTCGCCGATCAGCCGCGTCCGCTCCTCGCTTTGAAGCCAGGCGCGCGCTGCAGCCGGGCTTGCGAAACGCAAGACAGTCACCCAATCAACATGGGCCGGCGGCCGCGGCGGCACGACCTCCTGCCCCAGGAATCCGGGCCAGGCCTTGAGTGCCTCGCCGACCTCGCCATTCCAGCGCGCGAACGCGGCAAAGCCGTCATCGGCGATGCGGCGCTGGATGACGAGGGCGACCGGCTGTCCGGCCGTATCCGGAGATGCGCTCATCGGCTTCCGTCCGCTTCAGTTCTTCTTGTAGAGGCGCTTGCCCATCACCCAGGTCTCGTCGACGCAGCGATCGTCGCCGACCATCATGACGGCGAACAGCATGCTCGCGGCCTCGTCGACCGTGCGCGGGCCGGCGCCATCGGCGATCAGCGACTGATGCCACGCTTGCGCGACTTGCCCGCCATTCGGATCGAGCGCAACGAAATCAGCCTCCTTGCCGGGCTCGAAATTGCCGAGCTTGTCGTCGATATAGAGGCCTTCGGCGCCGCCGAGCGTGATCGACCAGAAGCCGCGGTAAGGCGAGAGCTTGTTGCGCTCGGCCTCGGCGAGGTCCTTGCGCGTGGGATCAATGCTGCCGTCGAGCAGCGTGTTGTTGCACATGCCGACCTTGTAGGCGTCGTCGAGCACGGAGATCATCGAGAAGCGGTTGCCGCCGCCGACATCGGTGCCGAACGACATCTTGACGCGATGCTCCGGATCGGTGGCGCGGCCGAGGCGGAACAGGCCGCTGCCGAGGAACAGGTTCGAGCAGGGACAGAACACCACCGCCGCGCCCTTCTTCGACATGCGGCGAAACTCGTTGTTCGAGAGATAGACGCCGTGACCGCCGGAGAATTTCGGACCGACCAGGTCGAACTTCTCGTAGACGCCGAGATAGTCCTGGCAGTCCGGATGCTCGACCAGCACGCCGCTGCATTCGGCCGGGTTCTCGGAGATGTGGGTGTTGACCCAGCAGTCCGGATGCTCGTGCTTGAGGCGCTGACACGCTTTCAGCAGCTCCGGCGAGGCGCCGAAGGCGAAGCGCGGCGTGATGGCGTAGAGGTTGCGGCCCTTGTTGTGGTACTGCGCAATCAGCCGCTTGCTGTCGCGATAGAAATTCTCGGGCGTATCGATGAAATCGGCCGGCGCGTTGCGATCGATGCCGGTGAGGCCCGCGATCACGCGCATGTTGCGGCGGGCTGCTTCCTCGAACAACTCCTCGGTTGAAACAGGCGAGGAGCTCGTGAAGGCCTGGCAGGTGGTGGTGCCGGACGCCAGCAGCGCGTCGAGGAAACGCTTGACGCCCTCGCGCGCGTAGTTGCGGTCCCGGTATTTGAGCTCTTCCGGATAGACCCACTTCTGGAGCCACGGCAGGAGCTGCTCGCCATAGGCACCCAGCACGCGCGTCTGCGGCAGATGGATGTGACCGTCGATGAAGCCGGGGACGATGATGCGGTCCTTGATGTCAGTGATCTCGACGCCTGGATGCGCAGCGGCGATCTTGTCATAAGGACCGAACGCCTTGATGACGCCGTCCGTGACGACCATGAGGCCGTCTTGGTGAAAGCGCGCGGCGGCCTGCTCGTTGCCGACGTGCTTCCAGGGATCATCGACGAAATCGAAGAACGTGCCGCGAATACCGACGGTGGTCATGAATTGGTTCCTTCCTCAGGTCTGTGTGGCGTGACGCACTGACGGCAGCGAGATCGCGAGCAGCGTGCCCGCAACAACGCAGAGGCCGAGATAGAGCCATCCGATCGGCGCCTGCGTCGTTTCGGGCAATACCGCCGTGATCGCCATGGCGCCGCTCACCGCGAGATAGCAGAGCGCGCTGATGAGACCGCCGATCAGGCCGTGGTCGCGCTCGAACAGGCCGAGGGCCATGCCATACATCATCGGACACAGCACGCCGCAGCCGCCGAGCACCAGCGCGCCGCCGATCGTGATCGACGCAAAGCCGAGGCCGAAGATCATGCCTGTTGCGGTCAGGACCACTGATCCGGCAAGAAGCAACGCGAAGGCGCCGAAGCCCAGCATGCGCGCCGGCATGAAGCGCGCAAAATGCGCGCAGCCGAGCTCGCCGGCGAGATTGACGCCGCCAAGACCGAGCGCGACGAGGCCGTAGATGGCCGCGGAATAGCCGAGGCCCGTCTGGTAGAAGAACGGCGCGACGACGCCGAATGCCAGCTGCGCGCTCGCTGCTGCGGCGAACACCAGGACGAAAGCCAGGAAGCCCGGACGCAGCAGCGCATCGCGCAGGATGCCGGCCGTGCGACGCGGATCGAACGGTGCCCGCCGATCAGCGGGCAACGTCTCGGGCAGAAGGAATGCGACGATGGCGGCAACGATCGCCGCGGCAACGGCGATGATGACGAAGACGCCGCGCCATGACATCAGTTCGACGATGAAGCCGCCGGCCGCAGGCGCAAGCACAGGCGCGAGCCCCCACGCGGCTCCAAGCAGGCCGGAGATCGCCGTGAGCTCGCGTCCGCGAAAACAGTCGGCCGCAACCGCATAGGCGACGACGAGGCAGGTGCAGCCGCCGATTCCTTGCAGGAAGCGCAAGCCAAGCAGCAGCGAGGCGCTGGTGGCGAGCGCGCAGGCGATGCTCATTGCGATCAGCACCGACAGGCCCGCGAGCAAAACCTTGCGACGGCCGAGCGTGTCGGAGGCGATGCCGACCGGCACCAGCGCCAGGCTCATGCCGAGCATATAGGCGGTGACGGTGTTCTGCATCGAGGCCGCGTCAGTGGCGAGTTCCACCACCATCTGCGGCAGGCCGGGCGTGTAGGCATCGAGCGGAATCTGGCTGAACGGCACGACGCACAACAGGATCGGCACGATCCCACCCCTGGCGCGACTGGCGTCCGAAGCGAGTGCAGTCATGGATTACGCCCCTCGGTTCCCGCGGGCCTTCGTGCGCGCAATAAGAGGCGACGATGCGGGTTGCGGACATTGTCGCGCGGAGCCTGCCAGAACTGTGTGTAAGAATTCTTAGGAGCGCCCGTATCGAGACGGCCTCTGACGGCTGATACCGTGGCCCGGGACCGTCCAAACAAAAAATGCGAAAACAACCCCATGCAAAGTACAAATCATTGAAGAATCTCGCGCCGCACGGCGCGTGGCCCGCCAGCGCGGACGTTTGACGCGTCGGGCAAAACAGGCGCAGAACTACATGATAGCTACTTGTCCGCCGTCGCGCCGATTCGTTAACGGGTCGGAAGGCATAACTGCTTTGAAGCCCGGCCTGCGCATCGGTGCCACCGGCAAGCAGATCTGATGCCCATTGCGCCGCCTCCTCATCCCGCTTTCAAAAATGCATGTTCGGCGCCCGGATCGCTTTGCATCCGGAAGTCTCGACACGGCGATGGGATCCAATGGAGTGTGTGATGACCGCTGATGGCGCTGAGTGGGATTACGGCTCGGTCAGCACACTTCTGGCCGCCTTGCGCGCGCGGAAGATGTCTGCGTCGGAGCTGCTCGAACATACGATCGCGCGCATCGAGGCGCTGGACGGGCGGATCAACGCGATCATCGTTCGCGATTTCGATCGGGCGAGAGACGCCGCGCGCGCCGCCGATGCCGCGCTTTCGCGCGGCGAGCGGCGGCCATTGCTCGGCATTCCCGTGACCCTGAAGGAGCCGTTCAACGTCGCGGGCCTGCCGACGACCTGGGGCTTTCCGCATTTCAGGGATTTCCAGCCGGCGGAAGATGCCCTCGTGGTCTCGCGGTTGAAGGCGGCGGGCGCCGTCATCATCGGCAAGACCAATATCCCGATCGGGCTCAGGGATTTCCAGAGCTATAACGAAATCCACGGGACGACGAACAATCCGTGGGACCTCGGCCGGTCGCCCGGCGGCTCCTCGGGCGGATCG
>NZ_JALBHA010000262.1:0-8716 GCF_023006445.1 Bradyrhizobium sp. SHOUNA76 | reverse complement strand
CCCGGCGCAGCAGCATCTCGCGGCGGCGCCCCGACGCCAGCCGGCGCGCTTCCTCGCGACAGCGGATGGCTTCGTCGGCGAGTCTTTCGCCGAGTGTCGTGCTCTGTTTGAAACGACGCCGCTTCAGCATGGCGTACTCCCTCGTAGGAGGAGGCGGGAGAGCAACTGCGTTCTCATCACCGACCGATGCCAAGAGCGTTGCGGTGATGCATGAAGCCTAGGCCTGCCGCGGCGGCGAGTCTGTATCTTTTGATACGTGCCGCAGATTAAATTTCGACGTGATCTGAGCTTGTTGAGCGACTTACTCAAACTGAGTGCGAAATATGACCTAAGTTCACTATCGAACCAAAACGGTCCCTGGTAGCCTACCATCATCACCGGCCGAGGCTCTGTCCGTAGGCGTCGGTGGCTGAGAGACCCATCGTGCTCCCGCCTGCAATGCCAGGGAGCACACCGATGCCGGTGTATCGGCCGACGCCTGTCGACCATGACCAGACAGAATACATGCGCCAGATCGTGCGCGAGGCTCGCGAGCTCTTGAAGCAGCCGCCACCCGATACATTCCTGGGACGCAAGACGATGGACGTGCCTCCGAAGGAGGAGCCGCCGGACGTGGAAGTCCGGTGATGATCTAGTGTGTCAGCACGCTTGCTCTGGTCTGAAGCGCGAGGTGCAGGAATTGGTGAACGCGATCGGCTGGTCATCGGCGAAAGCCTCGCCGTCCACGAAGCCGCGCTCGCGGTACAGAGCCGGCGCGGGCTTGAACGGCGCCGCTTCCGGTCTCGAGGCTGGGCGCTTTAGCTTGGCGCACGAGAGTGTCCCGCAGCCGCGCCGCAGATCATCGAGATAGGTCTCCTGCCCAGCTCCAAGCCGAAACCCCTGTTGAGCTTCAACAGAAGGCAAGAACGTCGATTGACATTGTTCTCCATTTGTTCTATTCATGGGCGCGATTTCAACCTCTGGGCGAACAGCAAAGTCGAATTCGTCCGTCATTTCCGCGGGTCAGTTGATGAGTAACTCGCTTCTCTCTTTGGTCCTATTGAACAATCCCGTAACGCCGGACATGTCTGCGGTCGCCAAGGTCATTCACGCCCGACATCCGGAGCTGGCACCGGAGGCGATGGACGACGGTCGTGCGCAGCAGGCTCAGGCAAACTCGCCGCTCATTCGCTGCGGCAAAGAGCTCGTTGCCGTCATGTCGATGCCGGCACCCGTCCCGGACGATCAGGGACTGTGGGCGCGCGCTGCCACGACGTGGCCGGAGAGCAAGGCCGTGGCCGCCCGGCATCGAGGTCATCTGATTGTATCGATGCTCGGAAAGGGTGAGCAGCCGCTGGTCGCCGCGCGCGTCACGACCGCAGTCATCGGTGCGTTGATTGCGACGATGCCGGAGTGCTGCGGCGTGGTGTGGGCCGGCCGTGTCGCGCGGCCCGTTGATCTCTGGCTCGAAACGTCCCGCGATTCTTTCGCACCGTATCCCGGCTATCCCTTCGGGCTATGGGTCGACATTCTGCCGTTCGGCTCAGGTGTCAAGATCGGCGCGGTCACGATGGGACTATCCGCATTCGTCGGCCGTGAGATCGAGTTCGTGACCGGCAAGCTCACGCTTCCGGCCTTGTTCGACAAGGTGGCGGGACTGTCCATGTATCTGATCGAGCATGGCAGTGTCGTGAAGGACGGCGACACGATCGGGGCAAGCGCGAGCGAGCGCATCCAGGTTCGTTACAAGAACTCCGAGGTGTTTGGGGGGCTGCCGGTTTTTTGCTGTACTGATGATTCCGTGTAAATGGCCGGCGTCGGCACACCGCGCCAGGCTGTATTAGACCTACGTGTAACGAGAGAAGACTGATGGTTGGTTCTCCTCCAGAGAGGCGCCGGGGTAAGGCGAAGGCTCGAAGGTTCTATGTCGTCGGTCTGGCTCGGTTTCAAACGGCGCCGGGATGGGAGATGGAGAATCTCGCAGTTCTCGCAGGCGGACGCCAGGTACTCATTCCACCACCGGGGCGAGGCTTCGTGCCTTTCCCTGAACCACCGCGACTTGTGATCGACAAATCTCTCGGCCGCGCTCCCACGGACTGGGAGCTCTTTCACGACTACCATCTCGTTTCGGACCGTATGAAGAGCCTTCTTGAAGTATTGGATATGGAGGGCGTTCGTTTTGTCAGATGCGAGACACGTTACCGAGACGGCCGTGCGGCACCAACTTATTGGCTTTGTGATGTCGTCAGGGTCCTCGATGCCGTCGACGAAGCGAAATCGGTTCTTGAGATCGAATATCCTACGCCCGGCCGCAAAGTTTACAATCTGAGGGGAAGAAGCAGCCTCGTCTTCAAAGAGGATAGTGTCGGGGCGGCTCATATCTTCAGGCTTCTCTTCTATCCCACGATAGTCTGCGACCAGGTCGCTAAGGATGCGTGCAAGGAGGCGGGCATGAGAGGCATCGGATTTACCGATGCGACCAAGTATTGAACTGATGCGCCGCGTTGTCGATCTTGAAAATCTTTCGTCGAAAGATCCGCCGATCAGAGGCAAGAGCCTTCTTGTCCAGCCGCGTCTCATCGGCAGGATGGTGTCAGGCATTTTGCTGCGTCCGTTGTCGTGGCTGCTCGTTGACACGTCGGGCAAAACACCGGCAGAATAGTATGGTCTAGAGAAGTCGGGCTCGCGAGATATCGCGAGCTTTTTTTATTGCCATTCTTTGCGGCCAGGCGTTTTCCTGGCTGCTCATGCGAAGCCTCGCATCGAGCAATTGCATGGCGCCTCGAAGGCATTGCTGGTTATCAGCTGCCGCCTCGCCCGACAGCAGGGGCGAGCAATCAAGACTGACAATTTAGTTTCCTCCACTCGCATGCGGGCACCGACGTCTGGGGCCGCGCTGATTCATGCCTTGGCGCAACGCAAGAGGCTAGCATGTTCCAGATCCATCACATCTTGCCACAGAGCCTTGCTGGCCACTTCACACTCAAGGTCTTGGGCAATCGTTTCAATCTTAATGGCATCAAGAATTTGATCGATCTTCCATCAAGTCAGGAAGCTGCTCGAGAGTTAGGATCAAGCCCTCATACAGGAGGCCATCTTGCGAGCTACAACAAGATGTTCTGCAAATTTCTCAAGGAGCTCCAGTCGCACCCATCTTTCGCCGCCGCTGAGAAAGGCGATGCTGCTGCTGTTGATCAACTGGATGCCGAGATGAGCAGCTTTCTTGCAGCTGCCAAGCACGCGTTGGCGAGGGGGCATTTGTTTACCAATACGCCTTTGGGAATGACGCCCGAGGGCGCGAACAGGCATATCGATGACTGGCATGAAAATTGGAAAACATATGCCGAAGAGAATCGCGACAGCATTCGGCAGATGCAGGACACTGTTGATCAACTTCATGCTGCCAGCCAATGGCGAGGCGCTCTGCGTGCTCCCATCCTCCTTCCTGACGGGACTCTCAGTCTCGCAGACAAGTTAGCGATCATAAGGCGCTACTCGCGGGAGAGTCGCACTGATTCACCTATTTCGCAGCACTTCGCAGCTGTTGAACCTGTTCCCGACCGGCCTGGCCTCATTCCTCCAGTCATTGATACACGGGTCCCTCCCTTTATTCCGCCTTTGCCTGAAGATTTGAATCGACCGGAAGGATTGACGCCGGGTCCGCCTCAAACTTATGGGCTTCCCGGTTTGCCTGCCGCCGATCCCCGAGGCTTTGGGCCGCTACCTCCCACTACGGTGTCCCCTCAAGATTCGCTGGTTCTCAGGTTCGATCCGGCTAGCGGGGCTCCGCTGCCGTTTTTCGAGCGCTCCCCGATCCTAGATCCGGACCCTCCTTCGGCCGCCGCGCCGCCTAACGCGCTGTATGGCGTCGCAGCAGTCGCGGCGCTCGGAGTGGTCGCTCCGCAACTCCTCCCGTTGCTTGGAATGTTAGGCGCTGTGGGGCTCGCAGGGACCGTGCCGGCTCGCGCTTCTGGTGCGGAGAGCGGCGCCGGGATAACCGGTGGAGGCGTCTTCTCCACCGGCACAACTCCATACGATCCGCTTGCCTCGAGCAATCCTTCCCCTGGGGCAGGCGGCAGTTCTCTTGGGCTCGCGCCCGGATGGCTGGTTGAAGACAATTCTCCCAAACCAGAACATGCCAGTACGTTCGTAGACCGCTTTGGCAACTGGGCGAGCACGCCAAGCGGCACCATGCCTGCCGAGCATCTGCCTCAAGTTGCGCCCACGCCTGCCGCAGGATCAGTCGCGCCCGAAGATAGCCGGCGCCTCACCCGCGTCAACGAGTTCAACGCGGGCACCGTATTCACATCGGGAAGTGCGCCGATCCCGCATCTGCCATCCACGGAGTTCAACGAGCGGTTCGGCAGCTGGACCGTGCCGACCGCTGACGCGCGGCAATCGCAGCCTAGCAGGCCGATCGGCACGTTTGCGGATGAGCCGAGCTACCTCATTCCGCCGCCCATCTTCGGAGTGGATGGTCCAGGCAATCCGCGCAAGGACGCCGAAGAGTGGTTCTCGCGTTGGATACGGCCGTTGCTTCCGCCGGAGTGAGGACTGATCTCAGAGTAGCGTACGCCGGTTGGCTACGAGGCAAAGAAGACGGGCCGCGCGGCCTCGGCGGCGAAGAAGGCGGTCAAGAAGGTGGGCAGAAGCCGGAAGAAGGTCGAGCACAAGCTGGGGCGCTGATGCCGCTTCCTCAGGCAGAGCAGGACGCTGAGCGTTCCTCTAGCGGACACCGCAGTTTCCCGGACTCCACATTCTACGCCATCTAGGTAGAACTGCGCAGGCCGGGGCTGGCATTTGATCCCAACAACTATTTCAACCGGCAAGGGGCTATCGCGAGATAGCCCCTTTTTAATGCCCTGTGCGCTGTTTGCCCTCGCAAGAATCCTTTCAACTCGGGAACTGCGGCTCTCGCGACGGAATTGGTTTGGTGCTGGCTCGCCGCCGAGCCGGCGGAGCGGCCCCGGCCATACCCCCCAAGCCCCCCTGCCAGCCGGGGCCGTCTCTCCGCCCAAGCGTAGTTTCGGAGTAAGCGTATGCGTTCATCGCCGTCGATCGTCCCGACTGATCGCCTCGACCGGGACATCTATCTGGTGCTTGAGGATTTTGGCGCGCGTGCTGGCTGCGCTTGGCGCGAAACAGACGAGCAAGACACCGACCGCGACACCATCGTCCGCGACTTGCTGTCAGGCCAATACACCTATCCGGTCCGCATCGTCGTGTTCAATGCGATCGAAGGCTACGCGCGCGACGCGACCGGCGAGATCGCCGATGAATTGGCGGAAGCTGTCGCTGAGGACGCCGAGATCACTCCGGCCTTACGAGCCTTCGTGGAAGCCAACGCCACGCGGCCATTTGGACTTCAACTGGCGCTACCGCTCCGCGGAGTGGTTCGCCCACCTTAATGGGCACACCATAGCGATCCGCGCTCCTGAAGGGAGGGGCCGCTAACAAAGTCTGCCAAGCCTAGGTACAGCGCTGATCAACGATGACTTTAGTCGGCTGTTGGAGTTGCGCAAGCCGCGCTTCGAGCTCTGCCTTTTTAGCGACTATCCTTGCGGCGATAATCTCATCGACGTCTGTGTGGAGGGCCCACAATTCATCGATGGACATACTCGTGAGTTGCTGTTTATCCATGATCGCACTCGAACCAGAGCCTGCTGGTCCGTTGACGCGAGGTCGGCAAGCAATCGCCGGTCCCTCGAATATCCCTTATGCCTGTTTTCGTGCCGCCAGATTCAGCCGATCTCTCGTCAAGCTGGCTCCCTGCCTGCTTTGTGCGAGCCTCATCTTCGGCCTGGGCTACTTTCTGTCGAATCTGTTCCAATTCGGAAAGCTTGGAAGCAAGCGCTTCGAGACGTTGGCGCAAGTCGGCAACGCGACTATACATCCGGCCTCCCGGCACTACGGTACACTTGTGAACACTACGACGGCCTCGGCATCTGGAGGTTTCTGGCTCGATGCCGAGGCCGCTTTTCCGCACCGGATCGAAACCAGAGCGGCCGATCAGAATTGCGGTCATCTTCAGTTCCCGCGATTGCAAATGTGAATCGCGAAAAGCGGCGATCAATTTGTCGCCGCTGCCTAACCGCGTGAGTCAGCGGCTCGGCGACACGGCAGACAGATCGCCGGAGCGGCCCTCGCGAACCCTTCGCAGTAGTTCCCGCTTTTCTTGACCGGTCAGTTCGAGCTCTCACGTACTAGCCGGACGACCCTGCGGGCACCGTCCGACACCTCTACAACAGGGTGCGCATCTAGAAAGTTCTCGGCTCGGGTGCGCGTCTTTGTCTGTCGGGCAATCGATCTCGTAAACTGCGCGGGCAACGCCGGACAATCGACCGCGTACGCAACATATCGCATGGCATTTTCCGGGTGCGGAACACTGCATTCTCCTACGCAATTACGGTTCCACCGGCAGAGTGGCTGTGAGAATTGACCCGGTTGCCGCGAGCGCCGGCCGCCGTCTGGAATCGGTCATTCGAAACGGCCGTCTCCCCAAACGGATTAAGGAACAAAATTCAATTGATTTAATTTATTTAATACTATTTAATCGCCTTTACCATTTGGAGGACGCCATGCCAGACCAACACGACGACCGTCGGGAGTTCTTGAAGACCTGCGGCAAGTTCGCGGCGGTGACGCCGCCGACAATTACACTCCTGCTCTCGACGTCCTTGACTTCCGACGCGATTGCGCAGTCTGGCGCGCGCGGTGTCCATCATCACCATCACGGCAACAATGGCAAAGGCAACGGCGGCGGCGACGGCAGTCCTAACGGTAAACCCGACAAGGACCGCTGAGTTGTCACGCATGACTGCTGCGGAGAGACAACAATGCGGGCCAGACGCGGCGACATAGATTGGCATTTCGCCTCTATTGTTGTTTCGCTGATCTGGCTGGCGTTGCTTTCTGCCACGCTTCTCGCGGTGCTTTTGCTTGGGCACCCCTGAAGGGAGTGGACGGCTGTCGCGCGTGAGTTTGACACGTCGGGCAAAACACTGGCAGAATAGCATCATCGAAAGAGTTCGGTTCGGCCCGCGCGGAGCAATCCGTCGCGGGCTTTTCGTTTGGGCCATGATATTTGAAGGATTAGAGATGACAAACATCAGGGGACGCGCTGCTCTGACTGTCACTTGCTGAGCGCGAGCGCCGTCGACTTCGGCGGCTGACCGCGATGGATAAGGAAGGCGCTTTCATCTTAGCCGGAATTCAACTCGACGAACGAAGCTGCCGGGACCGACGCGCCTTCGACTAGCGAGCGCACGAAGGTCCGGAGTCTAAGCCGCGTGGTTTTGCGCCGAAGCTGAACTACTTGGCAGCCGATCCAAACCACCGCGTCAGCGCATCCTCTAACCCGCCTTGGCTCCCGTCTCCCACCCAGGCGACATGTCCGTCGGGCCGCACCAGCACGGCGCGGGGCGCGGCGACCTGGCCGATCGCGGGAAGCTCCCATGGGCCGTCATAGGCGGCGTCGACGACACCGATGCGGTCCGCCCAGGGCGTGACGTCGATGCCGCCTCGCTTGTCAAAATCGAGCAGCACACCCCGCGCGCCGTGCAGCAGCGTGAACAGTTTTTGCTTCTGTCCTTCGACCGTCAGGTCGAGATCGGGCATGCGCCGCCCCAGCAGCGCGTGGCCTTCACCGAGATCATAGCTTATGTCGAGCCCGCTCATCATCGCACCGAAACGTTTGCGCGGCTCGTCCATGCCGAGCAGTTCGGCGATGGTGTCGCGCGCGGCCTTGCGGCCGTCGTCGCCGCGGCGGAGCAGGGCGATTTGCGCCATGGTGTTTTTCAGCACGCGCGCGCCGACCGGATGGCGCTCGGTGTGGTAGCTGTCGAGCAGGCTGTCGGGCGAGACGCGATTGACCACCTGCGCCAGCTTCCAGCCGAGATTGACGGCGTCCTGCACGCCGGTGTTGAGGCCTTGCCCGCCGACGGAGTGGTGGATATGCGCGGCGTCGCCGGCGAGCAGCACGCGTCCGCTGCGATAGGACTCGGCCTGCCGCGCCGCATCGGTGAAGCGGGAGATCCACGCCGGGTTTTGCAGACCGAAGTCGGTTCCGTACACGGCCGCGAGCGCATCGCTGAGGTCGCGCTGGGTGGGCGAACCGGTGCGATCGAGGGTTGCTTCGGTCACGACGACCAGCACGCGCCCGCTCTCGGTCTTGCTGAGGCCGTGGAAGCCGAGCGCGTCGTGACGCAAGCCGAATTCCGGCTCATCGCGCATCTCGACCTCGGCCATGAGGTTGCTGAGCGTCGGATCGGAGCCGGCGAAGTCGATGCCCGCGGTCTTGCGCACCAGGCTGCGACCGCCATCGCAGCCGACCAGGTAATCTGCCTGCAGCGTCTCGCCGCCGGACAGCGTCACGTCGACGCCAGTCTCGTCCTGCGCGAAGCCAGTGACCTCGCGCTCACGATAGAAGGGGATCGCGAGCTCCATGGCCCAATCGGCCAGGATGCGCTCGATGTGGTTCTGCCGCAGCGCAAGCCCGTAAGCGTGCCTTGTGGGGAGGTCGCTGATGTCCAGTTTGGTCCAGGCGAAGCCCGCGAGCTGGACGATCTGTCCCTCGCGCAGGAAGCGGTCGGCGACGCCGCGCTGATCGAGGATCTCGATGGTGCGCGCGTGCAGGCCGCCGGCGCGCGTCTCGACAATCGCCTGATCGGGGCGCCGTTCGACGACGGCAACGTCGACATGAGCGAGCGCGAGCTCGGCGGCCAGCATCAGCCCGGTC
>NZ_JALBHA010000261.1:0-8741 GCF_023006445.1 Bradyrhizobium sp. SHOUNA76 | reverse complement strand
CGCTGTTCTTCCCGGCCGAAGGCCATGTCGAGCCGCGCCGCGTGCTGCCGCAGCTGCACGAGCGCATCCGCGCCGCCGGCGGCACCATCAAGTTCGAAAGCGACGTCACCGTCGACGATCTCGCAAAGGACCCTGACGGCATCGTGATCGACTGCCGCGGCCTCGGTGCGCGCGACGAGCAGCCGGAGCTTCGCGGCGTCAAGGGCGAGATGATCCTGATCGAGACCGCCGAGGTGCAGCTGGCGCGCCCGGTGCGGCTGATGCATCCGCGCTGGCCGCTCTACGTGATCCCGCGCGAGGACAATCTGTTCATGCTGGGCGCGACCTCGATCGAGGCCGAGGACACCGGCGTCAGCGTCCGCTCCGCGCTGGAGCTGCTCGGCGCGGCCTATACCGTGCATCCGGCGTTCGGCGAAGCCCGCATCGTCGAATTCGGCTCGGGGTTGCGGCCCGCTTATCCCGACAATCTGCCGCGCATCGGCATTCGCGGCCGCAGGATCAGCATCAACGGCCTCTACCGCCACGGCTTCCTGATCGCGCCCGCGCTCGCCGAGCTGACGCTGACCTATGTCGAGCGCGGCCAGATCGACAACGAGGTGATGCAATGCTTGTGATCGTCAACGGCGAGCAGCGCGAGGTGAACTCGGGAAGCGTCGACGCGCTGCTCTCGGAGCTCGATTACGAGGGCACCCATTTCGCCATCGCGCTCAACTACGACGTCGTGCCGAAAAGCCGCTGGGCCGAGACGCCGCTCAAGGCCGGCGACGAGATCGAGATCATCACGCCGCGGCAGGGAGGGTGAGGTGATATTTGCCGCCACGAACTCCGTCGTCATCCTGAGGTGCGAGCCGTCTTCGGCTCGCCTCGAAGGATGGCCCACGCACGCGGCTGTCATCCTTCGAGGCGCGCAAGAGCGCGCACCTCAGGATGACGGTCCTCGCTTGTTGCCTGCAAGGAAATTGAAGCCATGGTGACCTTCTACGGCAAAACCTTCGCCTCCCGCCTGCTGATCGGCAGCGCGCTCTATCCCTCGCCTGCGATCATGCAGTCCGCGATCCGTGCTTCCGGCTCGAACATCGTCACGGTGTCGCTGCGGCGCGAATCCGCCGGCGGCAAAACTGGCGACGCGTTCTGGAATCTGATCCGCGAGCTCGACGTCACCGTGCTGCCGAACACCGCGGGATGCCGCACGGTGCGCGAGGCGGTGACGACCGCAAAGCTCGCCCGCGAATTGTTCGGCACGTCCTGGATCAAGCTCGAAGTGATCGCCGACAACGACACGCTGCAGCCCGACGTCGTCGGCCTGGTCGAGGCCGCGACCATCCTGATCAAGGACGGCTTTGAAGTATTCCCCTATTGCACCGAGGACCTCTCGGTTGCGAACCGCCTGGTCGATGCCGGCTGCAAGGTGGTGATGCCATGGGCCGCTCCGATCGGCAGCGCGAAGGGCATCACCAATCGCGATGCGCTCAAGCTGCTGCGCGAACGGCTGCCGGACATCACGCTGGTGGTCGACGCCGGCATCGGGGCACCCAGCCACGCGGCAGAGGCGCTCGAGCTTGGCTTCGACGCCGTGCTGCTCAACACCGCGATCGCCAAAGCGGCAGATCCCGTCGCGATGGCCAATGCCTTCCGCTTCGGCTGTGATGCCGGCCGCACCGCTTATGAAGCCGGGCTGATGAACGCCCGCGACTTCGCCTCCCCCTCCACCCCTGTCGTTGGGACCCCGTTCTGGCATGCCGTATCCTGATCGCTTCTATCCTGTCGTCGACAGCCTGAAATGGGTCGAACGCCTGACCAAGCTCGGCGTCGGCACCATCCAGCTGCGTGCGAAAGAACTCAACGACGCCGACGCGCTGCAAATCGTCACCGACGCGTTGGCGATCACTGAGGGCACGCAAGCCAGGCTGGTCGTGAACGATTATTGGCGCGCGGCGGTCGTCGCCGGCGCGAAATACCTGCATCTCGGCCAGGAGGATCTCGCCGACGCGGACCTGAAAGCGATCCGCGAAGCCGGCCTGTCGCTCGGCATCTCCACCCATGACGACGCCGAGCTTGAAACCGCGCTGGCGGCAAAGCCCGACTACGTCGCGCTGGGCCCGATCTTCTTCACCACGCTCAAATCGATGCGCTTCGAGCCGCAGGGCATTCCGAAGATCACCGAATGGAAGAAGCGCATCGGCGCCATCCCGCTGGTCGCGATCGGCGGCATCAAGTTCGAGCACGCCGCGGAGATCTTTGCCGCGGGCGCGGATTCGATCGCGGTGGTGTCCGACGTCACGCAGAACGCCGACCCCGATGCCCGCGTGCGGCAATGGCTCGACGGCTCGAAGGAGGCGGCGTGACCGAAACTCTCTCCACCCGTCATTGCGAGCGAAGCGAAGCAATCCAGAATCCCTCTGCGGAGACAGTCTGGATTGCTTCGTCGCAAGGGCTCCTCGCAATGACGGAGCAAACAATTATCCGTCACCCTGAGGTGGCCGCTCCTTTAGCGGCCCTCGAAGGGCGACGGCCCGGCTCCATCGTTCGAGGCTCGCAAGTGCTCGCGCCTCAGGATTACGAACAGCACGCGACGACGCGATAATCATATTCAACGGAGGATCCCATGAACATCCGCTCCAACCCCGACAAGACCGTCCCCGCCGTCACCACCGGCCCGCTGCCGTCCTCGCGAAAGATCTTCGCATCGCCCGACGCCGCGCCCGATCTGCGCGTGCCCCTGCGCGAGATCATTCTCTCCGAGGGCGCCGGCGAGCCCAACCTGCCGGTCTACGACACCTCGGGCCCCTACACCGATCCGAGCGTCACCATCGACGTCAATGCCGGCCTGGCGCGCAGCCGCAAGCAATGGGTGCTGGAGCGCGGCGGCGTCGAGGAATATGAGGGCCGCCAGATCAAGCCGGAAGACAATGGCAGCGTCTCCACCGACAAGGCCGCGCGCGCGTTCAGCGCTTATCACAAGCCGCTGCGCGGTCTCGACGGCCACAAGATCACCCAGCTCGAATTCGCCCGCGCCGGCATCATCACCAAGGAGATGGTCTACGTCGCCGCCCGCGAAAATCTCGGCCGCAAGCAGCAGCTCGAGCGCGCCGAAGCCGCCCTCGCCGACGGCGAAAGCTTCGGCGCATCGGTGCCCGCCTTCATCACCCCGGAGTTCGTGCGCGACGAGATCGCGCGCGGCCGAGCCATCATCCCCTCCAACATCAACCACAGCGAACTCGAGCCGATGATCATCGGCCGCAACTTCCTGACCAAGATCAACGCCAATATCGGCAACTCGGCGGTGACGTCTTCCGTCGAGGAGGAGGTCGAGAAGATGGTGTGGGCGATCCGCTGGGGCGCCGACACCGTGATGGACCTGTCGACCGGCCGCAACATCCACACCACCCGCGAATGGATTTTGCGCAATTCGCCCGTGCCGATCGGCACGGTGCCGATCTACCAGGCGCTGGAAAAGTGCAACGGCGATCCCGTGCAGCTGACCTGGGAGCTCTACAAGGACACCTTGATCGAGCAGTGCGAGCAGGGCGTCGATTATTTCACCATCCACGCCGGCGTGCGCCTGCAATACATCCACCTCACCGCCAGCCGCGTCACCGGCATCGTCTCGCGCGGCGGCTCGATCATGGCGAAGTGGTGCCTGGCGCATCACAAGGAGAGCTTCCTCTATACGCATTTCGACGAGATCTGCGACCTCATGCGCAAGTATGACGTCTCGTTCTCGCTCGGCGACGGCCTGCGCCCGGGCTCGATCGCGGACGCCAACGACCGCGCGCAGTTCGCGGAGCTGGAGACGCTCGGCGAGCTCACGAAGATCGCGTGGGACAAGGGCTGCCAGGTCATGATCGAGGGCCCCGGCCACGTGCCAATGCACAAGATCAAGATCAACATGGACAAGCAGCTCAAGGAATGCGGCGAAGCGCCGTTCTACACGCTTGGACCGCTGACCACCGACATCGCGCCTGGCTATGACCACATCACCTCAGGCATTGGTGCTGCCATGATCGGCTGGTTCGGCTGCGCCATGCTCTGCTACGTCACGCCGAAGGAGCATCTCGGCCTGCCCGACCGCAACGACGTCAAGGTCGGCGTCATCACCTACAAGATCGCCGCCCACGCCTCCGATCTCGCCAAGGGCCACCCGGCCGCACAGCTGCGCGACGACGCCCTCTCCCGCGCCCGTTTCGACTTCCGCTGGAGCGACCAGTTCAACCTCGGCCTCGATCCCGACACCGCGAAAAACTTCCACGACGAGACCCTGCCGAAGGAAGCCCACAAGGTCGCCCATTTCTGCTCGATGTGCGGACCGAAGTTCTGCTCGATGAAGATCACCCAGGATGTGCGGGACTATGCGGCGACGCTGAACGACCCGAACAGCATCGGCATGTCCTTGAGCGGGACGGCCGAGGACGGCATGAAGCAGATGAGCGCGAAGTTCAAGGAGATGGGCTCAAGCGTGTATCTGGATGCGGAGAAGGTGAAGGAGAGCAATCGGGTGCTGTGAGCTTGTCTTCGCCCGTCATGCCCGGGCTTGACCGGGCATCCATCGGAAAGCAAAGGCCGGGCGAGAGCCCGGCCATCTATTTTGGCCGGAGAGGCCCCTATGCGATGTCCACATAGATTTCTAAGGGCAAGCTAAATTTATGCGCGAGCTCCATCGTCGGTGAGACCATCGAGCTGCTGTTCCTCTTCTCGACGCGCATGAAAATCAGATCACGATAAAAACGCATCTCCGAAACCAACTCATCCAGATTTCGACTTTCATACTGATCGAGCCATCGTCGTAACCGATCCCCCGTCAAGATCGATCGATCCTTACTCCACGGCGCCGCTTGAAGTTGTTCGAGGACCCACATCCTTGCCCCGCTGGGAGCAACATGTGCGATATCGGGGTCAAAAACGACGAAACAAACATCAAGCACTGCCCTGAGCGTATCAGGTCGGCTGCCATGCAGAGCCGTAACGTGGAAGTCGCTGCTCGTCTTCGGCGCCTTCCGAGGCAGCAACTCACCGCCGACCGAGAGACGCAAACCATGCTTGTCGGCAAGTTTCCAAGCCCGTAGGACCGCCTCTTCGCCAACGGAACTCGCAAAGACAACGTCGATTGCATTCTTGTAGAAGCCATACTCCGTACCGAAAGCGTCATCCGGATGCGCATCCCCTATCAACGGAAAGGAACTACGCATGTCGTCGAACCACTTCCGCAATGGAGGTGACGACGTTTCCGGTTTGCTCCAATCGCCTCTTGGATCGCCCTCAATTTCTCGCTGTATCCAATCGTGATAGTCAACATGCTCCGGTGCAGCACGCTCATCGAACACGAAAGCTCTGATACCCATCGTTTTGTTCTCTCAGACGAACGAAGAAATGCCGCGATCCCGTAGGGTGGGTTAGCGTAGCGTAATCCACCGCTTGGCATCCAGAGCCTCTCCAGGAGTGGTGGGTTACGCCTTGCGCCGGCGCGTGTTGCACGACCGCGCTTGTGAGCGGCCAACCCACCCTACGCTGCTCAGCTCAACGACGCTAATTCGCGCGCGAGATTGTCGCGGGCGCGCTGATCATACTTCGCGGCGAAGCCGGCATCGGGATAGATGACCGGGCGGGCGGCGAACCGGCGCAACACTGCGGCGCGGCCGGCGCGGTAATCGGCATCGCTGACATGGATGAACTCCTGCCGGATGGCGGCGGCATAGGCGTCGTAGCGTGCCGGCTCTGCGCCGAGGATGCTGAGGTCGATCGAGATCAGGATGGCGCCGAGGCGATCGTCGGGCTTGACCTCGTGTGACTTGGTGAGGCGGATCAGGCGGCCGACCTCGTGGGCGATATCGGCGCGGACGTACTGTTCGGCGAGTTGCGCGCTCAGCTCTTCATTGTCCGACCGGGTCGGGTCGTAGACGACATCGTGCCACCAGATCACTTCCGTCAGGATCTCGCGCTCGTTCGCAGAGAAACTGTCCACCCTCGTGAGCGCAGCGAGGCAATCCTCGATATGCGCGAGGTTGTGATAGTGGCGGCCGGGCGCCGCGTAGGCGGCAACCAATTCTTCGCGGGTCATCGCCGAGGTATAGGATCAAAGCAGCGGAGATGGTAGCCATCAGTTAAGATGCCCAAGCCCTCTCTCCACCGCCTCCCCGACCAGCTCCGTTCCAACCTCCGCCTCGTCTTCGTCGGCACCGCCGCCTCGACGCGCTCGGCCGAGCTCGGGCACTACTACGCCCATCCCGGCAACCGCTTCTGGCGCGCGATCCATGAGGCCGGCATCACGCCGCGGCGTTATCAGCCGGGCGAGTTTGCGGAGTTGATCGCGCTCGGGATCGGCTTCACCGATCTCTCCAAGACGGGCGCGGGGATGGATCACCAGATCGCGGCGGAGACGATCGACGTGGCGGGCTTCAGGGCGAAGATGGAGAAGTATCGGCCGCGGACGATTGCGTTCACGAGCAAGAAAGCGGCGAGCCTGTTTTACGGCAGGCCGTCGAGCGGGATTTCGCTGGGGCGGCAGCAGCGCGACGAGAGCCTGCCCGAGATCTTCGTGCTGCCGTCGCCGTCGGGTGCGGCGTCGGGGAGTTGGACGTTGGAGCCGTGGCGCGAGCTTGCTGCATGGATCGCGGCGTAGGGTGGGCCAAGGCGCTCTTGCGCCGTGCCCACCATCTCCACGCATCCGGTAGAACGGTGGGCACAGCGCGCGAAGAGCGCGCCTTTGCCCACCCTACAACACTGACCGGCGCGGATCGGCCGTGCTTCGTAGATCCGTAGGGTAACCCACCCTACGCACCACCATTGCCTCAGCTCAGCGACGCCAGCTCGCGCGCGAGATTGGCGCGGGCTTGCCGGTCAAAGGTGGCGGCGAAGTCGGGATCGGGAAAGATCACCTCGCGCGCCGCGAAGTGGCGGAGCACCCGGGCGCGGCCGACGCGGTAGTCGTCCTCGCCGACATGGATGAATTCGCGGCGGATCGCGGCGGCATAGGCGCCATATCGTGCGGGATCAGTACCGAGAATGCTGAGATCGATCGAGATCAGGATCGCCCCGAGGCGATCGCCGGCGGCGACGTCGTGCGTCTTGGTCAGGCGGATCAGACGGCCGACCTCCTGACGAAGCTCGGTGCGGACGTGCTGTTCGGCGAGTTCCGCGCTGCGCTCCTCGTTGTCCGACCGGGTCGGGTCGTAGACGACGTCGTGCCACCAGATCGCCTCCGAGAGCGTCTCGCGCTCGGCGGCAGAAAGACCCTCGACGCGCGCGAGCGCGGCCAGGCAATCCTCGATATGCGAGAGATTGTGATAGTGGCGGCCGGCCGCCGCATAGGCCGCGGCCAACTGTTCCCGATTCATCGGCAAGACCTCATTCATCGAACAATTCCTTGAAGAGCCTCTTTGCGCGTTCGAGGCCTTCGGGCGTGAACACCACGGATTTCACCTTGCCGACGGGATCGTCAATCATGCCCTTGTCATGCAGGCGGCCGAGCACGCCCCAATCAAAGCCCTTCCAGGCCCGATAGCCGTCGTGCAGGGTGAGATAAAGCAAGGCCAGCGCGGCGTCGTCGATCTTGTCCTTGTTGATGGCCATCTTGAACCTCCTCCGGAGCGGAGTGTCTGCATTGTAGCAAGTGTAATGTGGATCAGGCCACTTGTCCGCCGCGAAGGCGGACGTGTCATCCACCAATGGCGCTGGCTCCGCTGACGCCAAGGTGGTGGGTTACGCCTTGCGCCGTTACGTGTTGATGGACCGCGCATGTGACCGCTAACCCAGCCTACAAGGACGCGGCAGGATGTCGGAATCCGCAACCGTCGTTCGTCCTTAGGGTACAAAGTGCAATCAACCCGGAACCCCACATGCCCGCCACCATCACCGCGTTCGAAAACTCCCCCGACTGCGGCCGCGGACAGGCGCGCGACATGCGGGTCCGCTGGGCGCTGGAGGAGGTCGGCCAGCCCTACGACGTTCGCCTGGTCTCGTTCGAGACGATGAAGGCGCCCGCGCATCGCGCGCTGCATCCGTTCGGGCAGATCCCGACCTATGAGGACGGCGATCTCGCGCTGTTCGAATCCGGCGCGATCGTGCTCCACATCGCCGAGCGCCACGATGGCTTGCTGCCGAAGGATGCCAATGCGAAGAGCCGCGCGATCGCGTGGATGTTCGCCGCGCTCAGCACGGTGGAGCCGCCGATCGTCGAGCTCACCATGGCCATGCTGTTCGAGCGCGACAAGAGGTGGTACGCGGAGCGCCTGCCCATGTTGCAGGATCGCGTCCGCGTCAGGCTCGGCGAACTCTCCCGCCGCCTCGACAATGCCGACTGGCTCGACGACGCCTTCAGCGCCGGCGATCTCATGATGGTGACGGTACTGCGGCGGCTGAACACATCGGGTTTGCTGGACGAGTATCCCGCTATCGCCGCCTATGTCGCCCGCGGCGAGGCGCGGCCGGCGTTCCGGCGGGCGTTCGATGCGCAGCTTGCGGTGTTCACCGCAGCGTCACTCTCGTAGGGTGGGCAAAAGCGAAGCGTGCCCACGATCTGTATCTATCACTGACGAATGGTGGGCACGGTGCTTGCGCGCCCTTGCCCACCCTACGGCACCTCGACCTACCGCATCGTGATCGCGAGGCCGCTGAGATCGGCATTCGCCATCAACCCGACCTGCGTGCCGGTCAATTCCAGCACCGCGCCCTTCTGGTTGGTCAGCACGATGGCGCGGGCGCCGCGGCCCAGCGCGAGGCCGGCACCGGCGGCGCCGTAGACGCCG
>NZ_JALBHA010000260.1:0-8744 GCF_023006445.1 Bradyrhizobium sp. SHOUNA76 | reverse complement strand
GGGGTTCGCCCGCCCTGCTCCCACCTCTCGTGCACGACGCTGCCGCGTCCACCGCTCCCCGATCCGCGGCTCGTGACGACGTACGACCGCCCCTTTCGCCGGATCAGGATGCGCAACACATACGCCGAAACCGAATTTCGGTAAAGCGGAATATTTTTGCGATAGGGAATTGACAGAGGCCGACACAGGCACGACGGCGTAGCCCGGGTGAGCGAAGCGATACCCGGGATTTGGATGCGGCAGGCACAAAAATCCCGGATGTCGCTTCGCTCATCCGGGCTACGGCTACGAGAACTTCGAGCTATCCCGCGCGGCGGGCGCGGGCCCTCGTCTCCCAACGGTTCAGCATCTGGCCGAGCTCACCGTTGACCACGGGTATGACGGGGATGGCGCTCGCGATCTCGTTGGTGTTGGCGGGCGCGTTGGCGGGAAGCCAATCCGGCTCGTTATACTCGCGCCAACGGCGTGCTTCCGCACGTCGTTTGTTGGAGATGAACTCACGCGTGAAATAACCGGCCGCAAACGCGATCCCCAGCAATACGATCAATACGATGACGCCAGCCACAATCAACTCCGTCCACCGCCCCCGGACGGTTTCTGCGGGGCAATGCGCGCGAAATCAAGGCACCGAGCGCGCTGCACCCCGCGCTTTGCGCCAAGAAAATTATTGCTCAAACCCGCGGAACATTTTCGAGCTTTGGTGGTGGCGCATCGCGGACCCGAATGCGCGTCCAATTCCAGTGCATTCGAATATGACCGGATTGCGACCCGGCACCGCGTGAAGGATGCGATTCCACCCCTCGCAACCGGCTGCGGACCGCATTAACCTCCGCCCTTGCTCGGCCGGATCAACCGGCCAGCGAACATGATCGGGAGGACGCGATGACACGCCAAGAGGCTCGTGACAAAGAGCAGCGTGACCAGGATGCTGCGCTTTCACGACGAACGCTCGTGCAGGGACTTGCAATCGGTGCGGCCACAATCGCCGGGGCCGGCTCCGCATTGGCCCAGACCGGACCCGCCGCACCGCCGACCACCATCACCACACCGCCGCGCGATTTCAGCCCCCGCGGCGCGCCGACCACTTATTTCTGGGACCCCGACATCATCGCGGTCGATCCCTCCTTCAACGATCTCGCGCAGCCCAACACCGCGATCACGCGCCTGTACACCGGCGTGCTGTGGGCCGAGGGCCCGGCATGGAGCGCGCAGGGACGATATCTGTTGTGGAGCGACATTCCCAACAACCGGCAGATGCGCTGGAGCGAGGACGACGGCCGCGTCAGCGTGTTCCGCACGCCCTCCAACAATTCCAACGGCAACTCCTTCGACTTCCAGGGTCGCCAGCTCTCCTGCGAGCACCTGACGCGGCGGGTGACACGTTATGAGCATGACGGCACCGCCACCGTGCTGGCGGACTCCTATCAAGGCAAGCGGCTGAACTCGCCGAACGACGTCGTCGCGCATCCCGACGGCAGCTACTGGTTCACCGATCCGCCCTATGGCGGCCAGCTCTACGAAGGCGAGCCTGACGTCGCGGGCGGCCCGAGCAATGCGGGCGGCAAGCTCAATCCGCGGATCGGACAGCCGGCTGGTTTCACCCCCGGCAAGCGCGAGCTGCCGACCAATTGCTATCGCATCGACCCCTCCGGCCGCATCGACCTCGTCGTCACCGAGGACCAGGTGCCCGATCCCAACGGCCTGTGCTTCTCGCCGGACTACAAGAAGCTCTACGTTGCCTCCACCGGCAAGGGGCCGGGCGACACCGGCCCCGGCGGCAAGGGCGAGATCTTCGTGTTCGACGTCGGAGCCGACAACAAGCTCTCCAACCCTAAGAAGTTCAGCGATTGCGTGGTCGACGGCGTGAAGTGCGGGCCCGATGGCCTGCGCTGCGACGTCAACGGCAATGTCTGGGCCGCCAGCAATGCCGGGCGTGCCGTCGGCTATAACGGTGTGACGGTGTGGTCGCCGGAGGGCAAACTGCTCGGCCGCATCCGCCTGCCGGAAGTGTGTGGCAACGTCACCTTCGGCGGCCCCAAGCGCAACCGCCTGTTCATGGCGGCGAGCCAGTCGCTCTACGCGGTGTACACCGCGACGCAAGGCGCAGGGCCCGGTTGAGACGAGAGTTACCGCTATCGTAGGGTGGGCAAAGCGAAGCGTGCCCACGATCCCTTTGATACGGGACGAGATGGTGGGCACGGCGCTCTGCGCCTTTGCCCACCCTACGGCACTGAGCCAAGCACGATCAAGCAGGGCGCCGCGAAGCCGCCGGCGCCCGCCGCTTTCTACAGCACTCCCCCATGGCGTCATGGGACCCATCCTGCGATCCTGCGGTTGATCCCTCACGGGGAGCCGGAGGAGGCGAGATGGACGATCGACCAAGACAATCCGACGGCCTGATGCAGGATGACGGCTTCGTGCGGGTGCGCGGCGCGCGCGAGCACAATCTCAGGAACGTCGACGTTCGCATTCCTCGCAACGCGCTCGTCGTGTTCACGGGCGTGTCGGGCTCAGGGAAATCCTCGCTCGCCTTCGGGACGATCTACGCCGAGGCGCAGCGGCGCTATCTGGAGTCGGTCTCGCCCTACGCGCGGCGGCTCTTCCACCAGATGCAAGTCCCTGAAGTCGACGACATCGAGGGCCTGCCGCCCGCGGTCGCGCTCCAGCAGCAGCGTGGCGCGCCGACGACGCGGTCATCCGTCGGCAGCGTGACCACCATCTCGAACCTGCTCAGGATGCTCTATTCCCGCGCCGGCGATTATCCGCGGGGACAACCGATGCTCTATGCGGAAGCATTCTCGCCGAACACGCCCGAGGGGGCCTGCCCGACCTGCCACGGCATCGGCAGGATGCTCGACGTGACCGAGAAGTCGATGGTGCCCGACGACACCAAGACGATTCGCGAGCGCGCCGTCGCGGCTTGGCCGAGCGCCTGGCAGGGGCAGAACCTCCGCGACATCCTGACCACGCTCGGCTACGACGTGGACAAGCCGTGGCGGGAGCTGCCCAAAAAGGAGCGCGACTGGATCCTGTTCACCGACGAGCAGCCGACCGTTCCGGTCTATGCCGGTTACGACGCCATCGAGGTCAAACGCGCCCTGCGCCGCAAAGAAGAGCCGAGCTATCAAGGCACGTTCACCGGCGCCAAACGCTACGTGATGCAGACCTACGCCAAGTCCGAGAGCGCGATGATGAAGCGCCGCGTCGCGCAATTCATGATCACGCGGGATTGCCCGACCTGCCACGGCACCCGGCTGAAGCCCGAGGCGCTCAAGGTCAAGTTCGCCGGCCTCGACATCGCCGAGATGTCGCATTTGCCGCTCAAGCAATTGCATGAGTTGGTCAAGCCATTCGCAACAGCCTCGACGGACAGGTCGGAGAAGACCATCGTTGCCAGGCGCATCTGCGAGGATCTGTCGGCGCGGCTGACCGTCCTGCTCGACCTCGGCCTTGGCTATCTCGCCTGCGAACGCAGCACGCCAACGCTGTCGCCGGGCGAGTTGCAACGGTTGCGTCTTGCGACGCAAGTCCGCTCGAACCTGTTTGGCGTCGTCTACGTGCTCGACGAGCCGTCCGCAGGCCTGCATCCCGCCGACACCGAGGCGCTGCTGCGCTCACTGGACCGGTTGAAGCACGCCGGCAATTCGATCTTCGTGGTCGAGCACGAGATCGAGGTGATCAGTCACGCCGACTGGCTGGTCGATGTCGGGCCCGACGCCGGCGAAGGCGGCGGACTGATTCTCTATAGCGGGCCCCCGGAAGGGCTTGGTCAAATCGAGCAATCGCGAACCGCCCGCTATCTCGCCTATCCACGACAGAAGCTGCCGACATTCCGCCGCGAGCCGAAGGGTCATCTGAAGCTCAGGGGCGTGGCCCGCAATAATCTGCGCGGCCTCGACGTCGACATTCCGCTCGGTGTCATCGCTGGCATCACCGGCGTGTCGGGCTCCGGCAAATCTAGCCTGATCAGCCAATTCCTCGTCGATACCGTGGCCGCGCATCTCGGCCATTCGCTTGCCACTGACGCAGACGACGACGGCCTGACCCCAACGGTCGAGACGATCGGCGGCAAGATCGTTGCCGGCCTTGACCAGGTGAACCGCCTCGTCGTGGTGGACCAGAAGCCGATCGGCCGTACGCCGCGCTCCAACCTTGCGACCTATACCGGCCTGTTCGACCATGTGCGGCGGATGTTCGCGGCGACGCCGCAGGCAAAGTCCCGCCGCTACGATGCCGGACGCTTCTCGTTCAATGTCGCCAAAGGACGATGCGCGACCTGCGAGGGCGAAGGCTTCGTCTGCGTCGAGCTGCTGTTCCTGCCCAGCGTCTACGCGCCCTGCCCGACCTGCAAGGGCGCCCGCTACAACGACAAGACGCTCGAGGTGAAGATCCGCGGCAAATCCATTGCAGACGTGCTGGCGATGCGCGTCGACGAGGCCTTCGACTTCTTCGAAGGCGATGCTGCACTGAACCGGTCGCTGTCGGTCGTCCGCGAGGTCGGCCTCGGCTATATCCGCCTCGGCCAATCCGCCACCGAATTGTCCGGTGGCGAGGCCCAGCGCATCAAGCTGGCGACCGAGCTCATGCGCCCGCAACGGGGCCATACGCTCTACATCCTGGACGAACCAACGACCGGGCTGCATCCACGTGATGTCGAGCGGCTCATCGCCCAGCTCGAACGGATCGTGGACGCCGGCAACAGCGTGGTCGTGGTCGAGCACGACATGGACGTCGTCAGTCACAGTGACTGGGTCATCGATCTCGGCCCCGGCGCCGGGGACGAGGGCGGCCGTATCGTCGCATCGGGACCGCCGGAGCAGGTCGCCAAAGCGGGCGGGAAGACGGCGCCTTATCTGGCGCGCCGCCTCAAGCAGTAGCGTCCAGCCTCATCGTCATGCCCGGGCCTTCGCCTCGCCGAAGCGGCTTCGGCCGCGCAGGCGGGACAAGCCCGGCCATGACGTCGTGGAGACTGGCGGCCCCCCTACCCGCACACGTCATATGCGGTTGCCGGGGCCCCGACTTTCGCCATGTTGACTTTCCACGATCCCCTTCCCCATACTTCGTAAAAAACAACAACCAATCATAAGACGGTTTTGAGGGAGGATAGGATGCCGACTTCACGCAGGCAGCTGCTGAAGGGTACGGCGGCTGCCGCCGCCACACTCAGCCTCGATTGGACACGGGCCCAGGCGCAGGCCGAGAATTTGCGCATCGGCCTGATCTACGACCTCACCGGCCCGTTCGCGGCCGGCGGCTCGGTCGCCTCCTCGGTCGGCGCACAGATCGCCATCGACCTCGTCAACGAGAAGGGCGGCATCGGCGGCAAGACCAAGATCGTCCCCGTTGCGGCGGACTCGCAGAGCAAGGCCGATGTGGCCATCAACGAGGCCGAGCGGCTGATCAGCCAGGAAAAGATCGACATCATCAACGGCGTCTATTCCAGCGCGCACGCGGTGCCGATGGCGGCGAAGGTCGAGCAGCAGAAGAAGATCCTCTGGATCACGACCGCGGTCTCGACCGCCGTGTTCAAGGACAAGAACCTGCAATACGTGTTTCGCGCGCAGATCCATTCCGACCAGTACGGCCAGGCCTTTGCCGGCTTCATCGCCGAGCACGCGCAAGGCAAGCTCGGCATGGATCCCAAGGACGTCAAGGTCGCGCTGATCCACGAGGACGGCCCCTACGGCGTCGGCGTCGCAGCAGCCGACGAGGCCTACGCCAGGCAGGCCGGCATTCAGGTGGTGCTGCGTGAAGGCTATTCGGCTTCCGCGCCGGACCTCTCGGTGCTCGTCACCAAGATCAAGCGCGCCAAGGCCGACGTGATCTCACATGCCGGCTACAACCCCGACATCACCCTGTTCCTGCGCCAGGCGCGCGAGAGCGGCCTGCGCTTCAAGATGCTGTTCGGCGCCGGCGCCGGCTACAGCCAGCTCGACAAGCTGCGCGCCACTTTCGGCGCCGACATCGACAATTTCTGCAACATCGATCCGGTGCCGGCGCAATTGCTCGATCCCGCCAAGCTTGCGCCGGGCATGGGCGAGCTGATCAAGACCATGGTCTCGCGCTACCAGGCCAAGACCGGCGCCACCGACGTGCCGCCGCACTGCTCGATGGGCTTCAACCAGACCTGGGTGCTGCTCAACAACGTGCTGCCGGTGGCCAAGGAGAAGTACGGCAGCTTCGAGCCCGAGGCCATTCGCAAGGCGGCGCTCGACGTCGACATTCCCGCCGGTGGCACCATCCAGGGCTATGGCGTGAAATTCTTCCCGCCGGGCACGCCGCTATCCGGCCAGAACGAACGCTCGACGCCGGTGGTGATGCAGAACGCCGGCCAGCACATCTCGGTGGTGTGGCCGACGAATATCCGCACGCAGGACCCGGTGTTTCCGTTGCCGAAGGGTTCGACCTACGGGACGTAACATGTTCACGCTGCACGGGCGGTGCATCCTCTCCCCTTGTGGGAGAGGGTGGCTCGCCGCGTAGCGGCGAGACGGGTGAGGGGTCTCTCTCCGCGCGTGAGCCTCTCGCGTTTGACTTCGCGGAGAGAACCCCTCATCCGGCGCCATAGCCGAAGCTTAGCTTCGGCGTTCCTAAGAACGGCGGCCGAAGGCCGCCTACGCCACCTTCTCCCACAAGGGGAAAAGGATTGCAGCGTGCTTGCGGCAGCTGCGCCTCCTCACAACACCACCCGTCGCCCCTCCTCCGCGGCCCAGTACCCCGCGTAGTTCACCTTGATCGTCTCGTAGGCCAGCGCGAGGTCGGAGAGCGGCTGTCGCCCGGTGGCCACGCATTCCATGAAGTCCTGGATCTCCTGCAAGTAGCCGCGCGTCCATTCTTCCTCGAGGCAGACATATTGCCAGCCGGTTTTGCGGTCGACCTTTTCCGTGATGTAGACGGAGGCGAGCTTCTCCTCGCTGGTCTGGTAGCTCATCAGATGCGTGTTCGGCGTGATGTTGGCGAACAGCGAGCCCCCGCTGGTGTAGGTTTCGATCAGGTTGCGCACGCCGCCCATGATCATGTCCCCTGAGAACACGGTCGCCTTGGTGCCGTCGGAGAAGGTGGCGGTGAGCGTGCCCCAGTCTTCGACGTCGACGGGATTGGCCTTGATGTAGGTGCGCTCTTCGGGCTTGAGGCCTGCGGTGACGTTGCCGACATCGCAGGTGACGCTGGCGACGCGGATGGTCTCGCCGCGCGCCTTCGCCTCGACCTGCTTGAGATAGAGCACGGCCGAGAGCGGGTGACAGCCCATGCGGATCAGCGAGCCGCCGCCGGTCATCGCCCATTGCGCGGCGTGGGCCGCATGCGAGCCGGAATGGCTCTCCTCGCCCTTCATGAACAGGACCTTGTCCCTGGTCGCTCTCAGGATCTCCGCGGTCTTGGTCACCGCCGGCGCGTAGATCCAGTCCTCGGCATACATGAAGAGCTTGCCGGTGCGCTCGATCGCCGCGCGGGTGGCGTCCATCTCCTCGAGCACGCGCTCATACATCAGCGCCTTCGGCACATGCTTGCCGATCGGCTGCTTGTCGCCGTCACGGCCGAAATAACCTGCGAATGGCTTTTCGCAGATCACATGCTTGCCGGCCCGCATCGCCGCGACGATCATCTCGGCATGAAGATTGGGCGGCGTGCAGATATCGACGACGTCGAGCTCGCGGTCCGCGATCAGCTCGGCAAAGCTGCGATAGACGCGCGGGATGCTGTGGCGATCAGCGAATGCGACGACGTGATCGCCGCGCGCAGCGACCGCCGCGACCTCGACGTCCACGCCATAGACGCGCCGGAACGCATACATGTGCAGCTCCGACACGAAGCCACAGCCGACAAGTCCGACCCTGATCCTGGCCATGGTGCCCCTCCCTCGCTTTCGGGGGCACTATAGCGCGCGGGCCGGCCTATTCCACGGAGACTCGCACCACGCCGGCGCTCATCATGCCGAGTGCGCGGGCGGCCGGCACCGAGAGATCGACGATGCGGCCGCGAATGAAGGGGCCGCGATCGTTGACGCGGCACTGGATCGAACGGCTGCCATAGGACACCCTGAGCACGCTGCCGAACGGGCGCGTCCGGTGCGCGCAGGTCAGCTCGCCGCCTTTGCCGGCTTTCGCATAGCCGTAATAGGAGGCGAGCCCGCTTTCGGCATGGGCAACAGAAAATGCAAAAAGCGAAAAACTGGCCAGAGAGAAGAATAGGGTGGTCTGCGCTCGCACGGAACCCTCCCGGTTGGCCCTGCCCGGCTGCAAACGTGGATTTGTTCCCTAAGGTTCCAAATGCTGCCGGGCGGCACCCGGCAGCGCCATCACACATTGTTACGGTTTGTGAAAGACCAGCGTGCGCACCTCGATACTTTCGCGCGGCGCGGCGTCCTGCGGCGCGGTCGGATCGACGAACGCGGTGTGCGGCCCGAAGCGGGTGCGGCCGTCGGTCGCGGAATCATAGCATTTGAGCAGCAGGGCCTCGTCCGGCGTCATCTCCGGGAAATAGAACCAGCGGTGGTTCGGATTGTATTTCACCGAATAGGTCTCGCCGCGGCGGTTGGGATAGATCAGATCGGAGGCGATCAGATCGTCCGGCGCGACCGTCGTGCCGTCGGCCATCGCCAGCGGCGAATCGCGCAACGGACCGCGGATCGGCCGCCAAAGATTGATCACCTGCACGCGGCCCTTGAGCAGCTCTTCGGCTTCGTCAGGCAGATGCTCGCGCACGCGGTTGGCGCCGGAAACCGCCGTCTGGTCGACATGGACGCG
>NZ_JALBHA010000025.1:0-34498 GCF_023006445.1 Bradyrhizobium sp. SHOUNA76 | reverse complement strand
AGCCGCGCGCTCGGCGCAGGCGATCGGGACCGCGCCGCGACGCTGGCGCTGCATGCCGCCATCATCGGCTTCTGCGGCGGGCTTTTCTTCACGGTGATGATGCTCGTCTTCGGCCGCTCATTCTTCGCCCTGCTCGGCGGCCACGGGCGGGTGCTCGAGGAGGCCAGCGGCTATTCGCAAGTGCTGTTCTCCGGGGCGGTCGCGATCTGGCTCGTCAACACGCTGGCCTCGGTGATCCGCGGCACCGGCGACATGCGCTTGCCCTCGATGACGCTGATTGCGGCGGGCGTGCTCCAGATCGCGCTCGGCGGCACGCTGGGGCTAGGTCTGTTCGGCGTGAAGCAGTTCGGCATGCCCGGCGTCGCGAGCGGCCAGTTGATCGCGTTCAGCTTCGCTGCGATCTTCCTCCTCTGGTATCTCGCGTCCGGCCGCAGCCGACTTCCGCTGAACCTTCGCGCGTTTCATTTCGAGCGCGCGATGTTCCTGGACATTCTCAAAGTCGGCGCGGTGGCCTGTTTGTCGCCGCTGCAAACCGTGCTCACCATTCTGGTCTTCACGAAGATCCTCGCGACCTTCGGCACCGAGATGCTGGCCGGTTACGGCATCGGCTCTCGGCTGGAATTTCTGCTGATCCCGATCACCTTCGCCTTTGGCATCGCCTCGGTGCCGATGGTCGGCGTGGCGATGGGCGCGGGACGCGTGAAACGCGCGCGGCGCGTGGCCTGGACTGCAGCTGCGGCCTCCGGACTTACGGTTGGCCTGGTCGGGCTTGTCATCGCGATCTATCCCTCGCTATGGGTCGCGCTCTTCACACGGGATCCCGCCGTCACCGCCGCCGCCTACAGCTATTTCCATTGGGCCGGCCCGGCCTTCGTGTTCTTCGGCATAGGTGTGTCGCTCTACTTCTCCTCGCAAGGCGCGACGCACGTCGGCGGCCCCGTGCTCGCTTCCACCGCGCGGCTTCTGATCGTTGCGATCGGCGGCATCGGCCTGATGATGGCGCAGGCGCCGGCCTGGACGTTGTTCGCGCTGGTCGGGGGTGCCATGGTCGTGTTCGGCCTGTCGACTGCGGCCTCGGTCGCCGTCGCGCGCTGGGGCAAATGAGCGCAGGTAAGCAAGCGCAGAGAAATGAACGCAGGAATTTGATTCCTGCCAGCGTTGCACTATCCCGCCGGCCTGCTATGGAGGCGCTCCATTTTTCGGGGCCCTCTCCATGACTTCCAGATTCGCTGCTCTCATCGTCCTCCTCGCCACGCTGCTTGGCGCATCTGCCGCTTGTGCGCAGAACGCCGACGGGACATGGCTGACCCAGGCGGGCGATGCGCGCGTGAAGGTCATCAAGTGCGGCGACGGCATCTGTGGCCACATCGTCTGGCTGCGTGAACCCTACGACACCGCGACCGGCCAGCCCGCCACCGACAGCAAGAATCCCAATCCGGCGCTCGCCAGGCGACCGATGATCGGCCTGCCGTTGTTCAGCGGCATGCAGCCATCGGGTCCGAACAAATGGTCGGGCCAGATCTACAACGCCGACGATGGCAGCAGCTATGCGAGCAGCGTCACGGTAACCTCGGCGGATTCGCTGCGGGTCGAAGGCTGCGTCGGAGCGCTCTGCGGCGGCGAGACCTGGACGCGCGCGGGGCGTTGAGCCATATCTCGTGTTCCGGACGCGCTGCGGCACGCAGTGAAGCTGCGCTGAGCCGGGACCCACAAACAGGATCGTACGATACGGAGAAGCGGGCCCCGGCTCAGCAGCGCATCACTCCGTGCTGCGCTCTGTCCGGGGCACGAGATTCGCTCTACGCCATCATCGCCTTCAGCGCGGTCGCAGCCGAGGCGTAGCCGCCCCGCGCGCCATCGATGAAGTGGACGTGATCGCTGCGCAGCGCCGAGGGCGTGAAGCAGGTCATCATGGCGGCGTCCTGCTGATAAAGGCCATAGCGCACGATGCCCTCGCGCGCGGCTGCTGTCAGACGATCGTTGAGGGCGCGTTCGAGCTCCGGCGTACAATCGAGGATCATGCGCAGGCCGTCATCATACTTCCTGAAGTCCGAGTTCTCGACCACCTGACGCTTGTAGACGTTTGGCACGAAGCCGCCGACGTTAAGGTCGAAGCGCATGATCAGGTAAACGAACAGCGTGTAGGCCAGCACGCTGGCGCGGCGCGCGAGCAGCGGACCGCCGCGCTTGGTACGGGCCTCGAAGTCCAGCCCCTGCGGCGGCCATTTCAGCGGCGGCCCCTGCGGCGGCACCGGGCGCGCACCGTCCGGGCTGCGTTCGACGAGGTGGATGACGTCCTCGATCACCTTGCGAAAAGCATGCGGATCGACGCCGCGAGCGGGCATCACCAGCACCGACAGGATCAGCCCACGTGAGGCCGGGATCACCTCGAAGCGGCAGGACAGGCCCGAGAGATCGGGCTGCGTGCCCGCCGGCGCTTCGGGGACGGCAAACTCCCCGCGCTTCATCGCAGCGTCGGCCCAGGCGAGGCCGCCGCCGGAGAACATTGCGTAGGACAGATTTGCCGAGGGACCGAAGCGCGCGACGCGCACGTCGAGGCCATGCGCTCGAATGGCGCTGACCGGCACCAGCGCGACGCGCATCGTCAGATCGAGATCCTCCCGCACCCAGGTCGCGGTTGCAGCCAGCGCCTCGCGGGCAGGTCCGAGATCGTGAGGCGCGACCGCAAAGCTGGCGCCGTCGCCGCCAAACACGAAGGGGAATTCGCGTCCCTCCAGCGCGTTCGTCACCGCCGCGATCACGGCGGCGCCGGCCATATTCACCGCCTTGTAGCGCTGTGCCGCGATCGCCTTGGTGGAATCGACGATATCGGCAACGCCGATACTCCAGTCGTCCGGCAGCGGCGCATAGAGCGCAGGGTCCATCAGGCTGGTGAAGCCGCGGAAGACGGGAATGCCGCCATAGAAGGATTCGCCTGAGGTCATCGGGGATGCTGGATGGTTGGAATGCGAAACAAATACGGGGCAGAATCGATCCGGGTTCGCCGGCCGGCGGCCCCTTTCGATCATTGGCCGAAACAGGCCCGAACAACAAGATGCGACCGCGTTGCAATCCTGCAGCGGAGTCATTGATCGGCATCAAACGACCGGCCGGGGAGTGCGGCTATCGTTGCTCGGCTCCAAGGGTTGCATGGGATGATCGCGGTGTCCGATTTCGGCAACAAGGACTCCACCTCTCCGGTCCGCCGGCGCACCGGCATCGACCCGGTCAGCGCAGTTAAGCTGCCCGAAAGACTGACGGAGGCCGTCGATGCCTGGGCCGAAGCCCACCGCCTGACCCGCTCGGATGCAATCTGCAAGCTGATCGAGCTGGGTCTGAAGATCGCGCCGCCGGTCCCCGCGACGGGGCACTCGATCGCCTCGGACGCCACCAGGATCGAAGAGATCGCGGTCCACGAGATTGAGGCACTGCTCGATCCCGCATTGCCGGCCGACGAACGCGAGCGTCGCATCCGCCGGCTCATCGAAGGGCCGCCGGAATTTTCACACGAACGAGTTGACCTGCCGAAGGACTTGCCGAAGCACCGGTCCTGAGCAAGCTAGTGCAGCTTCTCGTCCTGACGCTTGCGCAGGCTATCGAGAGAGGCGTCGTGGCAGCCGACCAGGCGCACGAATTGCTGCGGGTACATTTCATGGCCGTGACCGCCGGAATTCTGATGCGTCATCGGCGGGCAGTGGACATCATCCAGCTTCGCACAGGATTGCTCCGTCCGGCCCTGATTTGAAGCGGTCATGTTTGGAATGGCCATGGACTGCTCCCTGTCGATTAGGGCAGATCGATTGACGTAACCCAATCGATTGCGGGGCATCTTACGACCAAATCCGGCTGAATGTCATTGTGCCGGATCAACGCAATTATGATCGCAGGGTTCCGCTTATGCCGTATTCCCGGCATCGACCGTGAACACGGTCCCGGTGACATTGCGGCCGCCCTCGCCGAGCAGGTATTCCACCATGCGCGCGACGTCATCCGTCTCCGGCAGGCGGCGCAGCGCGCTGCGCCCGGCGATGCGCTTGCGCCCCTCGTCGGAAAGATTGTGCGTGAGTTCGGTGTCGATGAAGCCGGGCGCGATCGCGTTCACGGTGATGCCGACCTTGCCGACCTCGCGCGCCAGCGAACGGGTGAAACCGGTGGCAGCGGCCTTGGTCGCGCCATAGACAGACAGGCCGTTATAGCCGGTCGTCGCAATGATCGAGGAAATGTTGATGATGCGGCCGGCGCCGTCCGCCATCATCTGGCGCGCGACATATTTGGTGAGGACGATCGGCGACAGCACGTTGAGCTGCACCAGCGCCTCGATCTCGGAATTATGCATGGTGGCGAGCAGGCCTTCGGTGCCGAGGCCGGCATTGTTGACGAGGCCGTAGACCGGGCCGAATTCGTCGCGCACCAGTTTTGCAAAAGCCGGAATCGCGTCGATCACGGCGAGGTCGCAGGCGCGGAAATGCAGCCGCCCGTCGGACCCGGCAATCGCAGCCTTAAGCTCTTCGCTCTCACGCCGCGCCGCCGCGATCACGTTGTAACCGGCGCCAGCGAGGCGTCTGCCGATCGAAAGACCAATACCGCGACTGCCGCCAGTGACGAGAACGTTATTATGCATCGGTTCGCGCCAATTTTCCGGCCGGGGTGACATCGAGCGCCTCGACGAAGCGGATCACCGCCGGCACCTTGTGCGAGGCAAGCTGCGCGCGGCACCGATCCAGGATCTGGTCGCGGATCTCTTTCGCACGCGCGGGATCGGCGCCGTCCGCGAGGATCACGTCGGCAACCACGATGCCGCCGGTGATCGGGCTCTTCCGCGACTTGGCCCGAGACATCCGCACGTCGGGATGGCGGTTGATCACCGCCTCGATCTCTTCGGGGTGGACCTTCAGCCCACCGATATTGATGATGCCGCCGCGGCGGCCGACAAAATAGTAGCGCTCACCGCGCAGCTCGACGATGTCGCCGCTGTCGACAAATCCGTCGTCATCGGTGAGCGCGGCGGCATTGCGGCCGACATAGGCATGCGCGGTGCGCGTCGAACGGATACGGAGCGAGCCGTCGACCACTTTCATCTCGACACCGTTGCGATTGCCGAGATAGTCGGCCGGAAAGCCTTCGAGCCCGTCATTCACGGCGAAGCCGACACCGGCTTCGGTGGAGGCATAGGCATGACCGACAGAGGAATTGGGAAATGCCGCCTTCAGGCCGTCGAGCACCGCCTGGTCGGCGATTTCACCGGAGAGGCGGACGTAGCGAGGGGCGAATTGCGTCGCCGAACCGCTCATCAGGAGCTTGCGCCAATGCGAAGGCGTGCCGGAGATGTGCGAGACGTCACGCGCCTTCAGCCGCGTGACGTGATCACCGAGCGCCTCATGCGGGTCCGACAGCACCATCGAGCCGCCGGAGAGAACGGCGCGAAGGAAGATTTGTAGGCCGCCGTAGCGGCGAATGTCGTAGAATGTCGCCCACACCGGCGCCGGTCCGCGCGCGGGGCCTTCGGCGACGATCGCCCCGGTGAGCGCCTCCAGTGTATGGCCCGCGATTTTCGGTACGCCCGACGTGCCCGAGGTGAGCATCAGCCATTCCGTGGCGCGTTCGGACTTGACCGGCGCGGTGGCTTCAAGCGGCAAGTGTGCGGTGACGACGAGCGCGATGCCCGTGTCGGCCCAGCGGTCGGGCTCGTCGGTGACGACGGCGTCAATCTCGGCATCCGCGATCAGCGCGTCGAGATGTGCCGGGTTGAGATCGGGTGGACACAGCAGCATGCGACGAGCGATGCCGTCGAGCTCGATCATGGCAAGGCCGGAGCGAAGCTGGTCGGATAGCTTGAGCAGCACGGCGCGGCCCGACAATTCGCGCAGGCGGCCGCCCAGAACCGTCTGCGACAGGATCTCGGTCAGCGACACGACATCGTGCGCATCGGAGATCGTGCGGCCCTTCAGCTCCGCGCCGAGATGGTCGCGGAGCGCAAAGATCTCACGCGGGGACATTTTCGTAGGCCCGCACGAAATCGCCCACCGTGGCGGGGAATGCTGCGTCCTCGGAAATGGTGAAGGGGTCGACCCCGGTGTCGTCTTCGAGACGCGCGACCAGAATGGCGAATGCTAGCGAGTCGAAGCCCGTCTCGTGCAGGGACAGATCGTCCGAAAGAGCGGGAAGCGTGACGTGCTGCTCCTTGGCGATCTGCTGGATCGCCTCAATGACCTTAGACCTTACCGACATGGCTGGCTCGCTTTGTTATCGTTGGTGTTGCGGCGGCTCTTGCTGGCCGCCTCCCCATGGCCGCTTGTTTACCCGAGAGAAGTAAATGGCTTCTTGGACAATTCAGATAAAATTGGACCTATCTGCCGATTTTGACACGATCTATAGCCTGATCGAGCCGTCCAGGATTCGCGCGTAGGCCGCGGCGTCCAGCGGGACGTAGGCCCCGGATCTCGAATCCACCATGAACAGCGGATCGGAGATCCTGGCGGGATCGAAGCCTTCTCGAACGAGATCGCCCTTCTTCTGCTTGAACGTCTCGGTCGCATCGATCTCGCAGGAGATGCGGATGAAAACCGGGCATGCATAGGCCGGCAGGCGCTGCGCGAGATGTGCGGGCAACGCGGCAATGTCAAAACCCTCGTTGACGACGATCGCACTCATGCCGGCGCGGCCGTCGGTGCCGGAAATGCTGACGCCGTATGTGGTCGCATCGACCACGCCGGTGAAGTCTCGCATTGCGTCGTTCACCTCCGAGGTCGCGACGTTCTCGCCTTTCCAGCGGAAAGTGTCCCCGATGCGATCGACGAAATGGAAGAAGCCCTTGTCGTCGATCCGCATCAGATCGCCGGTGCGGAACCAGGCATCGCCCCTGGCAAAGACATCGCGAAGAATCTTCTTCTCGGTCTCGCCGGCGTCGGTGTAGCCCTCGAAGCGGCCGCCGCCCTCATCGGCGGCGCCGATGCGGCCGATGGCTTCGCCGGCCTCGCCGCGGTCGCAGGCGAGGCAAAATCCCTCTTCGTTGCGCAGCGGCATGCCGCTGTCGGGGTCGAGCTTGACGAGATTGGCAGGGAAGCGATGCGCGAGCAGCGGCGGGATGCGACCAATCGCCCCTCGCTGGCCCTCGACGTTGAACAGCGAGAAATTGCCTTCCGTCGCCGCATAGAATTCGAGGATGCGGGGAATGGCGAAACGCGCCTGAAAGTCTTCCCAGATGTCGCCGCGCAGGCCGTTGCCGCAGACGAGGCGGAGACGATGACGGTTCTCGTATTCCGACGGCGGCGCCTTGAGCAGATAACGGCAGAGCTCGCCGATATATTGAAACAGCGTGCAGTCGTGACGGACGATGTCGGGCCAGAAATGCGAGGCAGAGAATTTCTCCGCAATCACCACCGAGCCGCCGGCAGCGAGCATGCTGCACGGCGCGACGATGCCGCCGACCGAGTGGAACAACGGCAGGCAATCATAGAGCCGGTCTTGCGGGCTGGCGCCGGTGAGGCCCGCGAACCAAAAACCCCAATTGAGGATGCGGCGGTGGCTGATGCTGGCGGCTTTCGGCAGGCCGGTGGTGCCTGAGGTGTAGATCAGCAGCGCACGGTCGTCGATGGTGACCTCGCAGCGCTCCTCCGGCGACAACGGCGCCTCGTCCAGCGCCGCCAGCGCGACGTCGATCGCGCGATCGCCGCGGGCATCGCCATGCGTCCACACCTTGGCCTGCGTTTTCAGATGTGGCGTAGCGCTCTCCAACACCTCCGCCAGGTCATGCGCCACGATGATATGAGCGGGCCTGGCGACGTCGATGCAATGCGCGAGCGATTGCCCGACCAGCTTGGTGTTGAGGAGCGCGACCACCCCGCCGACCCGGCTGATGCCGAGCCATGCCGCGAGGTAGTCGATGCCGTTCGGCATGATCAACGCGACGGTATCACCCTTGGCCACGTCGAGCGAGCGCGCCCAGCGCGCGTAGCGATTGACGCGCTTCGACAGGCCTGCGTAATCGAGACTTGCGCCATCGGTGAGCAGCGCGACCCGGTCGGGCTGGCGCTGCGCCCAATCATCGACGACGTCGGCGAACAGGCGGCCTGGCAGGGTCTCGATGCGCGCGGTGAGCTCAATGGCCTTCAGCCAGATCTTTGAAGCCGACGGCGCGCGCGCGGTTTTCGGTTGCTCGATGACACCGGTCGTCATGCCGTTCGTTCTTTCGGGCCGTGGCTGCTGTTCCTCCAAGCTTAGCCGGCGCGCCCTGCCCAGGTGTTAAGAGGTGGGGTAAAACACGGTTAGCGCGCGATTAACGCTAGTCATCCCTTACCAGTCCAAGGGGATCGTGCCGCGACAATCTCTGGCGCAGGTGGTGGAAACGTCGGAGATCGGGAGGAGCGGCGGCAGCACTGCACTGAAGCAGGAGTGCCGCGCCGTCCGCGCTAGCCGGTTTGCCTGTGACGGAAGCGCGGCGGCGCTGCATTGAACGGATAATACGGATTGAGGTCACAGATCGCGGAACGACCGAAAGCGGTGGCGCGGCACTGCGGCAACGAGGTGAAGGAGCAGTCGTACCACTCCCCACCTCCCCCGTTCGCACCTGAATAAACGTGCATGCAGACGGGGTAACGCGGATCAAAGGTCTGCGCATGCGACGGCGCGGTCGTGAGCAGTGCGCCGGCGGTCATGATCAGGCCGAACGAGAAGCGCATGAGCAGTATTCCTTTACGCTGCGCCGCGGATCGCTATTGCACCTTCTTGTGGCGCCGGCGCGGCGGCGGCTGGTCGAAGGCGTAATAGGGGTTGAGGTCGCAGCTCGCCGAGCGGCCCGACGCGGTGGCGCGGCACTGCGGCAGCGAGGTGAAAGAGCAGTCGAAATAGTCGCCGCCACCACCGCCGAATCCGCCGCCGGGCGTGTAAACGTGCATGCATACCGGGTAGCGCGGATCATAGGTTTGGGCGCTGGCATCTGCCGCGACGAACAGCGTCGCAATCGCGGTGAGGGTCAGGATCGACAGGCGCATGGACACATCCTCGAATCGGCGGCGTCGGCGACCTGATGCCGACGGCCTCCTATGGCATAACACCAGGCCGGTTGCGACTGTTCCTAGGGACAGATGACGGCAAGGTGAGGCGGTGCGCCGCGGCGCTATCCGCCGAGCCCCTGCAGCACCAGCCGGTTCAACCTCGCCGCAAACGCCGCCGGGTCCTCCGGCAACTCGCCGTCCAGGATCTGCGCCTGTTCGAGCAGGAGCAGGCTGAGATCGTCGACCACCTTGGAGCCGGCCTGAGCCTTGGTGATCGCGCCCACCATCGGATGGCGCAGATTGATCTCCAGGATCGGCTTGGTTTTCATGCCGCGATTTTGCTGCGCCAGGATTCGCTCGAGCTCGCGGCTCGGCCCCTGGCTGTCGGCGACGAGGCAGGAGGCCGAACTGGTGAGGCGCGTCGAGGCCTTGACGTCGCTGACGCGCTCGCCAAGCGCGGCCTTGATCACCGCGATGGTGGCGGCTTCATCGGCGACCGGCTCCTCCTTCTTCGCCTCGTCCTTGTCGTCGACGCGCGGAATCAGGTCGAGATTGAGATCGCCCTGGCTCAGCGATTTCAGCGGCTTGCCGTCGAACTCCGAGGGCATCGAGGTCCAGAAGGCGTCGACCGGATCGGACAGCAGCAGCACCTCGATGCCGCGCGCGGTCGCGGCCTCGAGCCGCGGATTGGATTTCAGCCGCTCGATGCTGTCTCCGACGAGATAATAGATCTCGGTCTGGTTCGGCTTGAAATCGGCGATGACCTGCTTCAGCGACCGCTTCTCGCCCGACGTCGTGGTGAAACGCGACAGCGCCAGCAGCTTTTCGCGACGTTCGAAGTCTTCGTAAATGCCTTCCTTCAGCACCGGGCCGAACGCGTCCCAGATCTTGGCGAAATTGTCCGGATCCTTCTCGGCGAGGCTTTCGAGCTCCGAGACGACCCGCGTCGCCACCGCCTTGCGTATCTGCGCGAGCTGCGGATTGTTCTGAAGCATCTCGCGGGAGATGTTGAGCGGCAGATCCTCGCTGTCGACGACGCCTCGGATGAAGCGCAAATAGCCCGGCAAGAGGTCGGCGTCGTCGGTGATGAAGACGCGGCGGACGTAAAGCTTCACCCGGCCCTTGCGGTTCGGCTCGAACAGGTCGAACGGCTTGGTCGAGGGCGCGAACAGCAGCACGGCGTAGGAGTAGCGGCCCTCGGCGCGGTAATGCAGCGTCATCGCGGGATCGTCGAAGGCGGACGCGATCTGCTGATAGGCCTTCTTGTAGTCGTCCGGGGTCAGCTCGGATTTCGAACGCTGCCACAGCGCGCTCGCCGAATTGATCTGGCGAGGCTCGCCTTCTTCCGGCACGAGCTCGATGGGAAACAGAATATTGTCGGAATAGGCACCGACGATGCGCTCGATGTCGTAGGTCTCGAGATATTTCTTGGCATCGTCCTTGAGGTGCAGAACGATCTCGGTGCCGCGCGTCAGGCGCGCGGCCTCCTCGTCACTGGCATGGGCGATCTCGAAGCCGGAACCGCCGGAGGATGTCCATGTCCAGACGTCGCTCTCGCCGGCGCGGCGGCTTAGCACGACGATCTTCTCGGCGACCATGAAGGCGGAATAGAAGCCGACGCCGAACTGGCCGATCAAGCCGAGGCCGTCCTTGGCCTCCTTCAGCTTCGACACGAACGCCTTGGTGCCGGAGCGGGCGATGGTGCCGAGATGATCGATCAGCTCCTGCCGCTCCATGCCGATGCCGTTGTCGGCGATCGTGAGCGTCTTGGCCTGCTTGTTTGGAATGATGCGGATCTTGAGCGCATCGCCCTCGCCGAGCAGGGCCGGGCTGGCGATCGCCTCGTAGCGCAACTTGTCGCAGGCATCCGACGCGTTGGAGACGAGCTCGCGCAGGAAGATGTCGGTCTCGGAATAGACGGAGTGCACCATGAGGTGCAAAAGCTCGGAAACTTCGGCCTGGAAGGGCTGCGTATGCACAGCCGTGTCTGACGTCGTCATGCGTTTACCCGGTCAAAACGAAGGGGAAGAAACCCGGGATATAACGCGAGCGTAGGCGGGATCAAGTGGACGTGAACGATCCAGCTCTCGGCGGACGGACGGCTGGTCCGGCGCCCTGCGGATCAGGTCAGGTCACGCAACGGCCGGGCTGAAGCAACTTTGCGACCTCGGTCAGGGAGCTGACCATCGGCTCGCAGGCGATCGTCGGCTTGTTGCGGGTCCGCTTCTGGTTCTGGAGCAGCACCGGCGGCTTGGCGTTGCCGGTCTCGATCACCGCGGGAACCCGCAGCAGCACCGAGGTGTCGGCGAGGTCGTTCAGCCGCATTGAGACAGTGCGGGTGGGTACCGGGGCCGGCTTGATCTCGGCAAAGCGGTCGGCCTTGCCGGCACGATTGACGTTATGGCTCGCGCTATAGCTTGGCGCGTAGTTCGAGCTGTGGCTGGGTACGTCCGCGACCGCCTGCCAGCGGTCGGCCAGATCATGGCCAGAGGCCAATTGCACCGCGCCGAGCGTTGCGACAATCGCGGCGGCGCCCAAAAATACCTTATGAATCTGTGACATGGCTGTCGATCCCTCGCCCCATGGCGATCGCGGGAACAACGCGGGCGGAGGACCGGGGGTTCTTGGCCGTTACGATCACTTAACCGTGTGCGATAAATGCTGCAGCGTGCGCAAAATATTTTGCAGGGCATGGAACGACTCGCGCAGACAGGAGTCGTCTCAACAGCCGGCTATTCCCCCCTGCCCCATAAGCCGGCGACGTAGGGCGCGACTGTGGTGATGCCAGTCGCGCCTTACTTTTTTTTGCGCTTCGACCGTAAGGGCGGAGGGCGATGACGGTGTTTTCGACGTCCGCCGAGCGGCAGGGATCAAGCAAAATCGCGGCCTGGCTTCGCTTACGTACCGCCGGCCTTCAGCAAGTGCCGCGCGTCGAGTTCGACCGTCTTGAATCCCCAGTCCGCCGCGACATTCACGAGATGGGCCGTGCCCCCGGGGCCGTCGGGATCCTTCTCGCGATTGTAGAGCGCGACCAGCGTCAGGTAACGCGGTTGCGCGGCCAGGGCGCTGAACATCATCCAAAGATTATTCCGCTGCCAGATATCGTAACCCTTTTTGCCGGAGAGCCAGCGCGGCAAATCCTTGGATTCGGCAAGCACGCGAGGCGTCACGCGCTGGCAGAGTTGCTGGTATCGCATCACCCAATCTACCCCGCCGTGATTGACCGATCCGGCCTGGAACTGGGCCTCCGGCAGCGCCAGCATGAGCTGCGTGGGGACGTTGAGCGCGTTGCAGACCTCGTGGAACAGGATATCGCTGCCACAAGCCCCGCCCGCGATGCCGAACGAAACGCCGCCATTCTCGTTCATCTCGTCCTTGACCGCTTTTTCGATCATCTTGCGCGCCGCGGCAACCGCCTCGGGCGTGTTGGGAAAACGCGGGTCGTTCTTGTCCCGGCGGGGCGTGTCGAGCATATGGCCCGTGAAAAGAATGACCCGCACGGGCAGCGCCGCGGGTTTATCCGGCGCAGCCTGGTTCATCTCCCTCAGCGCGGCTTCGACATTTGCCGACAGCACCCCGAGCTCGCGAAACAGCAGGAGATTGCGCCGCACCGCGTCGATTTCGAACGGGCCCGCATTTGCCAGGCCTCTTCGATAGGCGGTCCCGGCTTGTGCCGGCTTCTCGGCCGTGAGGAACGACAGGTCCGCACGGCTGATCTCCTTCCAGATGTCGAATTTCTCGCCCTTCCGCACCACCTTGTCATCGTTGCCGACGGCCAGGTTTAACGCCGCAGCGAGACGACCGGCGCGGCGTTCGCTGGTCTTGAGAGCGACGATCGCCGCGTCCCCGTCATCGAAACTTTCAGCCCAGACATCGGGGAGCGCCTTGGCGAGACCGATCTGGATCGTCAGCATCGCAAGCGCGTTGATCCCCGCATAGAAGCTGTCCAGATCTTCGGCGAAGCCGTCGAGATAATGCTGGATGGCGGAGGCAAGATGAGGCGAGCGGAGGGCCGCCTCGCGTTGCGCATCGGGGGACGCCGCGGCCTGCCAATCGTCAATCCATCGCGTCTTGGCGTTGCTTCCCAGCAGTGAATGTCCTTCGGCGCGGTGAAACCGCCGCTCCGCCGATTCCTTGGGCGTCTCATCGCGATCATTCGGCGGCATCGTGCGAGCGAGGACCCGATTGATCGCCTGTTCCGAACGCGTGATGCAGTCGAGCTTTGAATCGGGACCAAGGGCCCTGGCCGCCAGCTTCTGATAGATCGTGCCCAGACGGTAATTGGCCTGAAAATCGTTGCTGTCCAGGCCGCGAAGCAGTTCGAACGTCTCCTTGGCTCCGGCCAGGGCCTTGATCCGAAATTGCGCGTCGCCAACGATCCGCAATCCCGCGCTTCCCCATTCGAAACCGCGGACCTCCTGAGCGAGCAGCCGCAGGTCTCCGGCGCGACCCGCCTTTTGCGCGATCTCGACCTCTTCCTGGAAATCGAACGGCACGACCATGAGCGCGGCCCGGTCGTGCGGCGTCAGACGCGGGAGCAACTTGAAGACCGGGCTGTCTTTGTTGGTGTCGGCAAGCGTCGCCCTGAGCGACTCGAGAAAGCCAGGGAGCGCGGCGGCAGGGTCCGCCGGATCGTATTGACCATATCGATCGGTCTGAAGATCGAAGGGATACTTGTCCTGCGTATCCTTGGCGCGCATCAGCAGGGTGTGCCGGTCGCGCAAACCGTGCCGGATACCAAGCTCGTAGAACACATTTGCGTTGTGGATGGAGAGGTCGGCGATCACCAGATCGGAGAGCACCAGCAGCCTGAACATATCCTCCCGAATGTTGCCCTGCCGTGTGATCTCGAGCGTGGTGCGGCCTTCAATTCCGGCCGCCGTCAGCGCAGGCGCAATAAGATCCCTTTCCACCCGATCGAAATCGATGCCGCCCTGCGTGCCGAAGGGACGAACGATGAAAGCGCGCGTTACTTCCATGACTAACTTCCTCGGATCTGAATCGGAAGCTACGCCTGAGTACCGGCCGCCGCCGGATCAGCTCGCATCGAAGCAGGGCGGAAAATGTTCCGGCTTGACCTGCTCCTTCGCGGCAAGCCGCCCGATGTCGGCAAGGTCCGCGAGATTGTTCGGATCATCCATCGCCGCGATCTTCGCGACAGATTCCGGCGCAAGATCAAGCTTGACCGTGGTCTTCAGCCAGCCGGGCTCCAGGAGCACGTTATAGCGTGCATAGGTGGCCAGTTGCGGGCCGCTCTGGCTGTCCAGCTTCATATCCCCCAGGGCGCGGTCGATCGCCCATGGCGTCAGGCAGTTCGTCAGCCATTGCAGCATCGACTGATTGACGCGCCCGCAATCATCCATAAGGGATTGCAGCGATCGCAGGCCCTGCTCGGCCGCAGCCATGCCCGTGATCTGTTCCGTCGTGTAAGTCTTCTTGAACGTGCCCGTGCCGATCGAGATCAGCAACAGCTTGTCTCTGCCGGTTGGCCAGCGAAAACCATGGCCATCGAGCGCGGCCAGCATCAGCAATTGCAACGATGGGTCGTTGAAAGGACTCACACCGCCATCGACGAACGCGCCGGCGACGGCGTTTCCATCACGCGAGGAGATGTCGATCTCCTGAGGCTTGAAATAGGTCGGTGCTGCCGTGCTCGCCCGGACCACCTTGGTCAAATGCAACTTGCCGTCCTGCGCGGCATATCGAGCGGCAGGATGGTTGTGCAGCGGCCAGGGACTGCCGGTGTCGAGGCGCTTCGTCATGATCATCAAGCCGGTGCGGATGCGCTCGCTGTCGAGCGTCGTGTCTGCTCCGAGTTGCTCATCGAGTGCATCTTGAAGTGGCTCAGATTTGAACTTCGGCGCCAACAGCCCGAGCCTCCAGAACTCGGCCTGGAAAACATCCGTCCCGATCCCGGTGTAGAGCTTCTTGAGCTGCTCCACCGTCAATCCACAGGCCAGACCGGCCGCAATGATCGACCCCGTCGATGTGCCTCCGATGAGATCGAAATAGTCGCAGAGCAGGAAGTTCGGATCGTTGAATCGTCTCCTGAATTCCCGCTCCATGACTTCAAGATATTCGAGGGAAAGAATGCCGCGTATCCCGCCTCCATCGAGAGCGAGTATCCGCTTCGGTCCGTTCGTGCTGTCCAAATGTTGTTGCTTGGTCTTGGGCATCTGGCCCTCCCAGGCTGCAAAGGCAGCCGATACCGGCTGCAGCAATTCGATGGCTCACAATATTCTCTTATGCGACGGCTACGAAATCTGCCGCCGCATCAAATTCGATCCGACCGTCAATATCGGTCGCTCAAGACAACTATCTTGCATGAAACACAGCCTAAAGTATAGTGGTCTAGATTGCCGGCAGGGAAGAAGGCCAGACCGTCATCGTCATCGTTTCGCGCTGGGATGCAGAAAAAGAATTCCAGATGGCGTGCGGCAGACGCTCGAGCCTTGGCCGAGGCGAAGCAAGGAATTCATGAGCAGCGTCTTGTCGCCACTCAAGACAGAGACGAGCAGTTGCGACCGGTGATTGCCGGTTGAACCGAAGGGGTGTTGCGCTCGACGGGATCAGGTCGCATGGCTGACATTTTCCTGAGCTACACCCACGTCGATCGGCCGCGCGCCCGGCCGATCGTGGATCTTCTTGAAGAGCAGGGCTGGACCGTTTGGTGGGACCGCGGCATCGAACCGGGCATGCCATGGCGGCCCGAGCTCGACGTCGAATTGGCGAACTGTCGAGCCGTCGTCGTGCTGTGGTCGCAGACGTCGACGGCCAGCGAATGGGTTTGTCATGAGGCACGCGCCGGCCTGAAGAAAGGCGCGCTGGTGCCCATACTCCTCGACGAAGACAAATTCCCGACGGAGTTCGCCGCCGTGCAGGCAACCGATCTTTCGCGCTGGAACGGCGAGACAGACCGCACCGAGGTGGAAGCGCTGCTGCGCCGGCTGGCGCGTCTCGTCCCGCCCTCGCGTATCGATACGGTTCGTCCGGGGTTCGATCCGGATTTTCTCGGCAAGACGCGCCCGCTCTCTCTACCCGGCGTGAATGGCGCGGTCGCCGTGTTGCGCTATCTGCACTTCACGGTCGTGATGAATCCGGCGCGTCGGCTCGCGCATTACGTGGCTTACAATTGCGACGGGAGCCAATTCGTCGACGAGCCGCGCAGCGCGGATAAATGGTCGCCCGATCCGCTGCTTCCCCCGTCGTTGCAGATGAATTTACCGTTGCTGCGACAGAGCCCTTACGACCGCGGCCACCTCATGGCCCGCTCGACGGGCTGCTGGGGCGAGCCGCGCGCTGCCTCGATCTCGGCGCGCCAGGCGTTCTACTGGCCCAACGTCGTGCCGCAGCACCAGCGGCTCAATCGGGATTGGTGGCACGCGTTGGAACGGTGGGAGCGTGCAATGGCGCAATCGCGAGGCCGGCTAACAGGCTTCAGCGGGCCAGTCTTCTCCGACGACGATGAAGCCTTCCGCGGCGACGTCGAGTTCGAGCACGGCCTGATCGCGCGCGACACTTTTCGCGTACCGCGGGCCTATTGGAAAGTTACGGTCGTGGCCGTTCCACGCGGCCGCCTTGCTGTCGCAGCCTATCTGATGGACCAGGTGGCGATGGTGGCACAGGACGTTGGCCGCCGGATCGAGATCGGCGACTACCGCGTCACGCTCGCAGATCTGGAAAGGATCGCGCAACTCCGTTTCGAGGCATCCCTGCACGAGGCGGCTGCGTTGTGAGTTTGCCACCGAAGGGACACCCGTGGCCGTATACGCAACGGCGCCCTGCTATCGCTCGAGGCATCAGGAGACCTTCCCTGCCAGCCATATCCGTCCCTCGCCATAGAGCTTCTCCACTTCGGCACCGGTCAGGCCTGGCATGTCGCGCTTGACCTTGTAGCCGATCAGCTCCTGCATGTAGGCGAGGTGGCGATAGCCTTCGGGCAGCGCGGCCAGCGCCTTGGCATCGAGGCGAAGCGTCGCAGCTGGATCGACCGGGTCGATCCGGTCCTTCTCGTAGATCGGCTGGCGGCGGACGATGCCCCATCTGCCCTGCCGCTTCTCCAGGAAATCATAGAAGCGCCCGGTGCAGACGACGTCGCAGAGCACATCGTGCACCGGGGCGCGCTGCGAGATCGTCATCTTGGTCTGGGCGATGGCGCGCTGGCCTGCGAGATCGATGCTGGTGCCGCCGAGGAAATGCAGAATGCGAACGCCCCCGGCAAAGCCCTCCTGGCTGACGCGCATGAAATCCCGCGCCGGCCCCTGAAACCAGGTGGCGGACATCCAGCCTTCTTCGTGCCAGACGGTCGCAAAGCGGTCCCAGTCCCCAGCATCGCGCCAGACCGCCCAGTTTTCGACGAGGTCGCGGATAGCGAGGCGGTCGAGGAGTTGCTGATCCATGGTGCGTTTCTCCCGGCGGCTTGAGGCTGCGATGAATGTCATCGGCCCGACGTATCAACGGGGCAATGAGGTTGGCGTCAAGCGCCTGATGTTTCGCGGCCGTTCGAATTGCCCACAGCGGGGCAAGCGCGATACGAGCAACGGGCCTTGCAATCAACCGGACCGCGATTAATATCCGCAGTGATGCAGATGAAATTCCTTTTGTTGGCCGCGCTTCTCGGATTGCTCGCGGTTTCCCCCGCACGCGCGCAAACAGATTTGCAGACCGAACGCGCGACGGCCTGGAAGGCAAGACTGTCGGCGCACATAGCCAGCTACCGTCAATTTCCGGCTGAAGCACTGGGGCAAACCGGCGAGGTCAGGGTCACATTCGTCATCGACCGGTCCGGCAGGTTGATCTCGCAGGCTCTGGCCGTGAGCACCGGCTCTCGGCCGCTCGACGTTGCCGCGCTGCAGATCGTCGCTCGTGCCCAACCGTTTCCGGCGCCGCCTTCGGAGCTCAAGGATGAGTCACTCACGTTGACAGTGCCGATTGCCTTCAATGGCCGTCAATTCCAGCTGCAACCTTCCGGGCTGGTGCTGAGCAGGCCCGGTCCCGTGCTCACGGAGGCGGATACCATGGCCGCCTGGCGGAAGGTGGCCACTGAACATGTCTGGCGCCACAGGGTGTTTCCTCCGGAGGCGATGGGTCAGATGGGTAATGCTGGCGTCACATTCGTGATCGACCGCTCGGGCACATTGATCTCGCACGCTTTGGTGGAAAGCACAGGCTCCCCGCCCCTGGATGCAGCAGCTCTCAAAATGGTGGAGCGAAGCGAACCATTTCCGAAGCCGCCTCCCGAGGCCAAGGACGACCTCCAGCGGATTACCATCTTCATGACTCTCGACGGCGTGCAACGCTTGGTCGAGCCCGGACCATGGGCGGACGAGGCCAAATTGAAGGCCAAGATCAACAGCGTCTGCCGAGGTTGTTGAACAGGGTGTCGGCAAACAAGAAACGGCGCGCCCTGCGACGCGCCGTCTTCTTGTCGGATCGAGGCTTTGCCTACGCCGCCGGCGCCTTTGGTGTGCGGTTGCGCGAGTTGCGCTGGAAGAACAGCGCCTGGCTCGCCACCGCCGACACCATCGCGGGCTGGAACGGTTTTGAGATCAGGAACGCCGGCTCGGGGCGCTCGCCCGTGAGGAAGCGCTCGGGGTAGGCGGTGATGAACACCACCGGCACTTCGAAGGTGCGCAGCAGCTCGTTGACCGCGTCCAGGCCCGACGAGCCGTCGGCGAGCTGGATGTCGGCGAGGATCAGACCCGGCCGCTTGTTCTTGGCCAGCGCCACCGCATCGGCGTGGGTGCGCGCGACGCCGACGACGTTGTGGCCGAGATTCTTCACCAGGCTCTCGAGGTCCATGGCGATGAAGGTCTCGTCCTCGATGATCAGCACGTCGGTCGCGATCTCGGCCGCCATCTCGCGGCCCGCGGCGTCCGCAAGGCGCCGCGTCTCGCCGACGTCGGTGCCGAGGATGTAACCGACTTCCTCTTCCGAAAATCCCTCCAGCGAGAGCAGCAGGAAGGCCTGCCGCGGCAGTGGAGTGATGTTGGACAGACGCCGCTCCGGCGGCATCGGCAGGGTCGTCACCTCCGAATCGTCGTTGACGGAGACCGAATTCCAGATCTGGGTGAACAGCCGAAACAGGCCGGCGCGCGGCCCATGGCTCTCGTCGAGCACCGCCGGATCTCCCAGCATGGCTTCCAACATGGCTGCGACGTAGGCGTCACCGGAGGCCTGGCTGCCTGTCAGAGCGCGTGCGTACCGGCGCAATAACGGCAAGTGTTCAGCAACAAGCTGTGAACGGGACATCCCCACTCCATTCGTGTTCGGGCCGGCCTTGAGGTCCAATCCTGAGGTCAGGCGTCACGCGGGGGGCCCGGGTTCCCCTGCTGGCTGATTACGCCTCAACCTGAGAAAAGTTCCGTTCGAGCGGGAACTTTTTCTCGAACCTGGAATTGTGCCTAACCAGGGAACGGCTCCCGGTTGAGAAAACCTCTCGAACTTACAGTAACTTAACTCGGGGAAACGTGGAACAGGTCATGAAAGATCTCAAGTCTCAAGCCAGCAGAAGCACGACCCCCGGCAAGGGAGGCCTCACTCCGGAGATACAATCCCGGATCGGGCATCAGTTGCGCGCCATGTATGATGATGTCGTGCGACAAGGGGTTCCAGATCGGTTCGCAGAACTGATCAAGAAGCTTGATGCGCCGGGAGCGACACCCCAATTGGGCGATGAGGGCGGATCCAACGACAACAACAATGGGAGGGATTAATGCCTCTCACGGACTCCCTGCGTAACGACATCCTGGCGGCCGTGCCCAGTCTGCGCGCGTTCGCCATTTCGCTCAGCGGCAATGCGGACCGCGCCGACGATTTGGTCCAGGAGACGCTGCTCCGCGCGCTCGCCAACATCGACTCGTTCCAGCCCGGCTCCAATCTGCCGGCGTGGCTGTTCACGATCCTGCGCAACCTGTTCCGCTCCGACTATCGCAAGCGGCGGCGCGAGGTCGAGGATGCCGAAGGCAACTACGCCAAGACGCTGAAGACACAGCCGTCGCAGAACGCGCATCTCGAGTTCGAGGAGTTTCGCACGGCGCTCGAAAAGCTTCCGCAGGACCAGCGTGAAGCGCTGATCCTGGTCGGCGCCTCGGGCTTCTCCTACGAGGATGCGGCCTCGATCTGCGGCTGCGCAGTCGGCACTATCAAGAGCCGCGTGAACCGCGCCCGCTCGAAGCTCGCCGCGCTGCTCTATGTCGACGGTGCCGAGGATTTTGGGCCTGACGAGACCGTGCGGGCCGTGATCGGCGGCAGCGGCGGCTGACGGCCGGCGTCAAGCGGACCGAAACGAAAACGAAGGCGGCCGCTTCCGCGGCCGCCTTCACGTGTTCGAAAGATGGCGGCCCTCGATCATTCGTCCACGAAGGTCACGGTGTCAGCCACGCCCGCGCGCGAGGTGCGGTAGCTGTTGACCTTGTGGTCGTCGTCGGCATAGCCGAACGAGATGCCGCAGACGACGCGGCGATCGTCGGGCAGATTGAAGTGGCGGCGGATCAGGCCGGAATGCCGCGCGAGTGCGGCCTGCGGAATCGTGCCGAGCCCGAGCGCCTGCGCGGCCAGCATGAAATTGCTGACATAAGCGCCGCAATCGATCGCACCATAAATGCCGAGCGGCTCGTTGGTGTGGACGATCGCGACATGCGGCGCGCCGAAGAAATTGTAGTTCTCCAGCGCCTGCTTGGCGTAGGCGCTTCTGTCACCGCGGGCGATGCCGAGCGTGTTGTAGAGCTGAAAACCGCTTTCCCGGCGGCGCTCCAGATAGACGCCGACATATTCGCGCGGCGGCGTGAAATCGTAGTCGTCGCCGAGACCGCCCGAGGCCTCCTTGTAGATCGCCTGGCGGAAGCGCTCCTTGGCATCGCCGCTGGCGATGACGACCTGCCATGGCTGGCTGTTGCACCATGACGCCGTGCGCTGCGCGGTGGTCAGCACATGCTCGATGGTCGCGCGGTCGACTTCCTTGGGCAGGAAGGCGCGGACGGAATAGCGCTCGTTGAGGAGTTCTTCGAGCACGCCGATGCGGTCGTTCTGGTTGACTTTAGCGTCCATGGATCAGCTCGCGCTCTTCGTAGGGTGGGCAAAGGCGCGTAGCGCGCTGCCCACCGACAGACTTACCCCGGAGCATCTGCATATGGTGGGCACGCTTCGCTTTGCCCACCCTACGAGATACAGCGAGAGGTGAAATCACCGCCCCTTGGTCGGGATCTTGTTGTACGGCACGTCCTTGTCGACGCGGATGTCGCCGGGCAGGCCCAGCACCCGCTCGGCGATGATGTTGCGCAGGATTTCGTCGGTGCCGCCGGCGATGCGCATCGAGGGCGAGGATAGCAGCATCTGCTGGAATTGGCCCTGCACGGTCTCCTCGTCGCTGCCTGTGAGAACACCGGCCGCGCCCTGGAGGTCCATCGCGTAGGTCGCGATGTCCTGAAGCATCATGCCCGACACCAGCTTGCCGATCGAGTTCTCCGGGCCCGGCCGCTCGCCCTTCGAAAGGGCCGAGATGGTGCGGTAGCTGGTGTATTTCAGGCCGCTCGACTTCGCCGCCCAGCTCGCAAGCTTCGAGCGCACGGCAGGATCGTCGATCGCAAGTCCATCCTCCAGCATGAGATTGGAGCAGAACTCGAACATCTCAGGCACGCCGGTCGCAAGCCGCGAGCCGATCGACATGCGCTCGTTCATCAGCGTGGTCAGCGATACGCTCCAGCCCTCGCCGACGGCGCCGAGCCGCTGGCTGTCCGGAATCACCACGTCGGTGAAATAGACCTCATTGAACTCCTGCATGCCGTTGGCCTGCTTGATCGGACGGACCTCGACGCCCGGGCTCTTCATGTCCAGGAAGAACATGGTCAGGCCCTTGTGCTTGGGCACGTTCGGATCGGTGCGCGCGATCAGGAGGCCGTAGTCGGAATAATGCGCGCCCGAGGTCCAGATCTTCTGGCCGTTGACGATCCAATTGTCGCCCTTCTTCTCCGCGCGGGTGCGCAATCCCGCAACGTCGGAGCCGGCCGACGGTTCGGAGAACAGCTGGCACCAGATCTCCTCGCCCGAGGCGAGCTTCGGCAAATAGCGGCGCTTGGCATCCTCGCTGCCGAAGGCCATCACGGTCGGGCCGCACATGCCCTCGCCGATCTGGAACGGCTGCGTCAGCTTGCCGTAGACGCCCTCCTCCTGCTGCCAGATCACGCGCTCGATCGGCGTGGCGCCGCGGCCGCCATATTCCCTGGGCCAGTGCAGGCAGGCCCAGCCGCCTTCGGCCTTCTTCTTCTGCCAGGCCTTGCCGACATCGACGATGTCGTGCTGGGCGAGCCGGATGCGGCCGAGCGAGGATTTTGACAGCTCGGCGTGCAGCTCCTTTGGCGCATTGGCCTCGACCCATTTGCGCGCGGTCTCGCGGAATGCGGCTTCCTGCGGGGTGTCGTCGAAATTCATGGCGGACCTCACAATCCTTGCTCGATGCATAGGGTGGGCAAAGCGAAGCGTGCCCACCACCTTTCGTTCGCGATAGAATTGGTGGGCACGGAGCGTACCGCGCCTTTGCCCACCCTACAGTCTCAACCTCTCCCCTTCGTCGGGATCTTGTTGAACGGCACGTCCTTGTCGACCCTGATATCGCCGGGCAGGCCCAGCACCCGCTCGGCGATGATGTTGCGCATGATCTCGTCGGTGCCGCCTTCGACGCGGGTGCCCGGCGCGCGCAGCAGCATCGCCTGGAAACGGCCGGCGAGCTCGGCATCCTCGCCGCTGACCACGCCGTTCGCACCCTGCAGATCGAGCGCGTAAGTCGCGACATCTTGGATCATCGAGCCCGCCACCAGCTTGCCGATGGAGTTCTCCGGCCCCGGCCGCTCGCCTTTCGACAACGCCGAGATCGCGCGCATGCTGGTGTACTTCAGCCCGCTCGCCTTTACCGCCCAGTTGGCGAGCTTCGAGCGCACCGCGCGATCCTCGATCGCCGGGCCGTCGTCGAGCATCAGGCTGGAGCAGTACTCGAACAATTCAGGGAAACCGGTCGAGACAGCCGCACCGATCGCGCTGCGCTCATTCATCAGCGTGGTCAGCGAGACATTCCAGCCGTCACCGACCTCACCGAGACGTTGATGGTCGGGAATGCGAACGTTGGTGAAATAGACCTCGTTGAAATCCGAGGCCCCGCTGGCCTGCTTGATCGGCCTGACCTCGACGCCGGGGCTCTTCATGTCCAGGAAGAACATGGTGAGGCCCTTGTGCTTGGGCACGGTTGGATCGGTGCGGGTGAGCAAAATGCCGTAGTCGGAATAATGCGCGCCAGAGGTCCAGATCTTCTGGCCGTTGATGACCCAATCGTCTCCGTCCTTTTCCGCGCGCGTGCGCAGGCCCGCGACGTCCGAGCCGCCGGCGGGCTCGGAAAAAAGCTGACACCAGACCTTCTCACCGGAGGCGAGCGGCGGCAGATAGGTGCGCTTATGCTCCTCGCGCGCGAACGCCATCATGGTTGGCCCGCACATGCCGTGACCGATGATGAACATGCGGGACAGCTGGCCGAACGGCCCCTCTTCCTGCTGCCAGATCACGCGTTCGATCGGCGACGATCCGCGCCCGCCATATTCCTTCGGCCAGTGCAGGCAGGCCCACCCGGCGTCGGCCTTCTTCTTCTGCCAGGCTTTTGCGACCTCGAGAATGTCGGCATTCTTGAGCACGGTGCGGCCGAGCGAGGACTTTCGCAGCTCCTCTTCATATTGCTTGGGCGCGTTCGCCGCGATCCAGGCGCGCGCAGTGGCACGGAATTCGGCTTCCTGCGGGGTGTCGTCAAAGTTCATGGTCTTTTCTTTCTGTCATTCCGGGGCGCGCGCAGCGCGAACCCGGAATCTCGACGTTATTCACTCATCTCGGGATTCCGGGTTCGCCGCTTTGCGGCGCCCCGGAATGACGACCACGTCACGCCGCGTTCTTCTTGCGCATGCGGTCGATCAACTGATCTTCCCAATAGGACAGGCTGCCGAGGCCGAGCGCCATGGCATTGGCGCGGCGGTAGTACATGTGGCAGTCGAACTCCCAGGTGAAACCCATGCCGCCGTGAACCTGGATGTTGTTCTTGGCGCAATGCTGGAACGCCTGCGTCGCGCTGATCCGCGCGGCGGCCGCGGCTTCGGGCAGTTCGGCCGCATTGGTCGAGAGCGCCCAGGCACCGTAATAGCTGTTGGAGCGCGCCAACGTCGCCGAGACATACATGTCGGCCAGCATGTGCTTGACCGCCTGGAACGAGCCGATCTGGCGGCCGAAGGCGATGCGGTCGAGCGCGTAGTCGCGGCCCATCTCCAGCGCGCGGTCGGAGCCGCCGACTTGTTCGAACGCGCACAGCACCGCGGCACGATCGAGGACCTGGGTGAGGATGCTCCAGCCTTCGCCGGCTGCGCCGAGCGGCTCGGCCTTGCAGTCTTTGAAGGTGAGTTCGGCCTGCCCGCGGGTCGGATCGAGATTGGTCAGACTCTTGACCTCGACGCCGCCGGCTTTGAGATCGACCAGGAACAGCGAGATATCGCTGTCGCGACCGCTCGAACCGTTGCGCGCGGCGACCACCGCGAAATCGGCGACGGCGCCGTCGGCAACCGGCTTCTTGACGCCGTTGAGCAAACCGTTCGCACCAGTGAGCTTGACGTTCTTCGGCGACGGATTGCCCTTGCCCTCGAACAGCGCCAGCGTACCGATCGCCTCGCCCGAGGCAATCGCGGGTAGCCATTTCTTCTTCTGAGCGTCGCTGCCCGCGATCAGTAACGTTTCGGCGGCGAGATAAACCGTCGAGGAGAATGGCACCGGCGCATTGGCGCGGCCCATTTCCTCTGCAATCACACAGAGCTCGAGATGGCCGGCGCCCGCGCCCCCGAACTCTTCAGGGATCGCTACGCCGAGAAAACCCATCTCCGCGAGGCCTTTCCAGAGCTCCTTGTCGTAAGGCGCCTTGCCGTCGAGCACGACGCGTACGGCCTTGGGCGAGCATTTTTCGGCGAGGAACTTGCGCGCCTGATCGCGGAGCTGTTTCTGATCGTCGGAGAAATCAAAGTTCATGGCGGGCTACCTTTGTTTATTCGTTGTCATTTATTGGCACCGTCATTCCGGGGGCGCGCGGAGCGGCTGCGCCTTGCGGCGCATCCCGGAATGACGAGGTGAGAGAGAGGCGCACTCATCGCAGCACGATCACGTCCTCATCCGGCTGATCCGCATAGAGCCGCTCCACCAGCGCGGCGCGGCGCTCGAGGCCGGCGCGCTGGTTGATGTAGCCCTTGTCGGTGAGCTCGTTGCCGTCGATCGAGGGCGGCTCGACCATCAGCATCGCGCGCGCGATGATGCGGCTGCTGGCGCCCTCGCATTCCCTGTTGTGCGCTTCCAGACCACGCCTGAAACAGGCGAGCACCTCGGGATGCTTCACCGCTTCCGCAAAGCTCAGATCGGGATTGCCGACGAGTTGCCGGCAGGCATGCAGGTTCGGCCAGGCCAGCAGACCGATGAACGGACGGTCCTGCCCCGCGACCAGCGCGTCGTGCACCACGGGCGTCGCCGCAGCGATCGCGTCGGTCCGGAGTGAGCCGACATGCACGAAGGTGCCGGTGGTCAGCTTGAAGTCTTCCACCACGCGACCGGCGAAGATGATGCCCTTCACCGCATCGGCATCGTCGACGAAAATGCCGGCGTCGCCGATACAGTAGAACCCTTCCTCGTCGAACATCTTCTTCGTCAGATCAGGCTGGCCGAAATAGCCCGGCGTGACGTTGACGCCGCGCAGACGCAGCTCGTACTTCGAGCCGCACGGCACCATCTTCAACTCGACGCCGGGGAACGGCAGGCCGATCAGGCCGACGCGCTCGGTATCCCAATAGGTGCCGGTCGAGGTCGGCGCGGTCTCGGTCGAGCCCCAACCGGTGTAGAACACGATGCGCTCGCCGGTCGTCTTGACCGCGAGGGCCTGCATGCGGTCGTAGAGATCGTCGGGCAACCTCGCACCGCCATAGGCCATGATCGAGAGATTCTTGAAGAACGAGCGGCAGAGCGCATCGTCCTTCTCCATGGCGGCTGCGAGCGCGGCATAGCCGGCGGGCACGTTGGCGTAATAGGTCGGCGAGATCTCGCGCAGGTTTCGCAGCGTCTCCTCGAACTGGCCCGGCATCGGGCGGCCGTCGTCGATATAGAGCGTGCCGCCATCGACCAGGATCGGGTGGAAAGCCGCATTGCCGCCCATGGTGTGATTCCAGGGCATCCAGTCCAGCATGGTCGCGACAGGACCATCAGGCGAACGCGGCCGCACCTGCATCATCATCGCGGCATTGGCGCACATCATCTGCTGCGTGTTGATGACGGCCTTGGGCATGCCGGTCGAGCCTGATGTGAACAGCAGCTTGCCGACGGTCTGTGGCGTGATCTGTGCGATGGAGGCGTCGACTTCGGCAGTCACCGGCGTTGCCGCAAGCTCGGCAAAGCTGACGCTCTTGATGCCGTCGCAGGGTCGCGCGACGTGAACGACGGTGACGCCGGCGAGATCGAGCGCCTTCAGGGCCTTCTCGAAGGTCGGGCCGTCCTGCACCATCACCACGGCCGGCTTGATCAGGTCGAACAGGTACTTCAGCTTGACGTGATCGTGGCTCATCAGGGAATAGGCCGGCGACACCGGCGCCGCGGGCGAACGCGCCTGCATCGCGGCCTGCGTCATCAGCGCATGCTCGATCGAATTGCCGGAGAGGATCGCAACGGGGCGACCATCGAGATCGAGATTGAGCAGGGCTTGCGTCAGAGCATCCACCGTGCGCTTGGCTTCGCCATAGGACACCTTGCGCCATTCGCGGCTTGCGCCGCCGCGCTGGGCAAGCCAGATGCGTTCCGGCGCTTCCTTCGCCCACCTCGCCAGCGAAGCTGGAATGTGGTTCTCGTAGGCTTGCAGTGGAATGCGCGACTTCAGCACCACCGTGCCGTCGGCGCGCCGCTCGACGTCGATGTCGCGTGCGAGCCACTCGATCTTGCGAAAGGCGGGCTTCGTCATCACAGCCGCCGCGCTTCCACTCATTTTGCGTCTCCCGGAATTATCGTCCTTTGCGGATCGTTCTGGTTCAGCGCTTGATATAGACAGGCTTTCGCTTCTCAAGGAAGGCCCTGACGCCTTCCGAAAATTCCTCGGAACGGCTGCACAGGACCTGGTTGCGGTCCTCCATTGCGATCGCAGCTTCCAGCGAGCCGGCATCGACGCTGATGTTGAGGCATTCCTTGGATAGACGCAGGCCCACGGGCGAAGCCGTGATCATTGCCTCGATATACGGCTCGGCCGCCTCAGCGAGTTGGTCCTCGTCAACGACCTCAGAGACCAGACCGACCGCCAGCGCGCGCTCGGCGCCGATGAAGCGACCGGTGAGGATCAGTTCCGATGCCACGGATACGCCGACAAGGCGCGGCAGAAAGTAGCTGGTGCCGATGTCGCAGCCGCCGAGGCCGAGCTTGATGAAGGCACAGTTCATCCGAGCCGATTTCGTCGCGATACGGATGTCGGAGGCAAGCGCCAGCGCAAAACCGCCGCCGGCCGCCGCGCCCTGCACCAGCGCGAGGATCGGCTGCGGGCAGCGACGCATCAGCATCACGATGTCGGCAATGCGGCGCTGCGAGTCGAGCGACTCCGTGACGCCAGGCGGCTCCTGCTGTCCCGCGCGGCGAGCCATTGCCGCCTTGAGATCGAGGCCCGCGCAAAAATTCTTGCCAGCCCCCTTCAGCACGACGACGCGCGTGTCGCGATTGCGCTGCAGCCCCTGGAAATAGACGTTGAGCGCGTCGATCAGCGCGGGGTCGAGGGCGTTGAGGCTAGCCGGGCGATTGAGCGTCACCCGATCGACGCCGTCGTCATGCTCGATCAGCAGCGGTTGGGACATGGGGGCCTCGCACTTGCCGCGCGTGAGATGGCTATTATTGCGCCCTCTCCCCTTGTGGGAGAGGGCATGCACGCTGTGAGCCCAGAGTTCGCTTGGGCGAGGGGTCTGTCTCCGCGGAGAGAAACCCCTCATCCGCCTTGCCTTCGCAAGGCACCTTCTCCCACAAGGGGAGAAGGAAGTAGCTACCGCGGCGCCATGCGGATCGCGCCGTCGAGGCGGATGGTCTCACCGTTCAACATCGGGTTCTCGACGATGTGCACGGCGAGCGAACCGTATTCGGCGGCATCTCCGAGGCGCGAGGGATGCGGCACCTGGGCACCGAGGCTCTTGCGCGCCTCTTCGTTCAGACCCATCAAGAGGGGCGTGAAGAACAGGCCAGGCGCGATGGTGTTGACGCGGATCTTCTGGCTGGCAAGATCGCGCGCGGCCGGCAGGGTGAGGCCGACGACACCGCCCTTCGAAGCCGAATAGGCGATCTGGCCGATCTGGCCTTCGTAAGCGGCAACTGAGGCGGTGTTGATGATGACGCCACGCTCTTCACCGACGGGCTCGATCGTGACGAGACGCTCGGCGAACAGGCGCAGGCAGTTGAAGGTGCCGATCAGGTTGACGTTGATGATGCGCGCGAACTTTTCCAAGGGATAGACCCCGTCGCGACCGACGATGCGCTGCGAGCCGCCGATGCCGGCGCAGTTCATCAGCACGCGCGCGACGCCGTGCGCGGCTTCCGCCTTGGCGATCGCCGCCTTGATCTGCTCTTCGCTGGTGACATCGGCGTGTAGCGCAATGCCCTTCACTTCGGCGGCGACCTTCTCGGCATTGTCCTTGTTCTGGTCGATCACGCCGATCTTGGCGCCCTTGGCCGCCATGGCGCGAGCGGTCGCCTCACCGAGACCCGAACCACCGCCGGTGATGAGAACGGATACATCTTTCAACTGCATGCTTGTACCTTTCCTTGGGCGTTTCTTCTCTGGACTTTGGGCGTTCAGCCGGATCATCCGGCAGCGACAGCTTCCTCGGCTTGCATGAGGATGCCGCCGCAAATCAGCGTTTCCATGTGTTTGATGTATTGCCGGCAGACGTCGTCGGTGACCGGGCCGACGCCGGTCGCGCGAGACATCGCATGCCGGCCGAAGAACAGATGATCGCAGGCGCCGATCAGGCTGGTGTAGAACAGCACCGGATCGGTCTGCCGGAACTCACCGCGGCTGACACCGTCGGCGAGCAGGCGGCGGTGGAAATCGAGCAGAGGCGCGACGAAGAACTTCGAGACTTCGTCGGCCGAGCCGGCGCTGGTTTCATGCAGCAGATAGTGGATCAGCCGGTTCATGTAGGGGAACCGGTGATAGGCCCGGATGATGCCGCCGATATGCAGCTTCAGCTTCGCCGTGGCCGTGATCGGCTGCGCCAGCAGATATTCGAGATTGGACATCTCGGTTGCGGCGTCCCGCGCGAGCAGCGCAAGCAGCAGGCCGTCCTTGTTGCCGAAGTGGTATTTGACCAGCGCGGCGTTGGCGCCCGACTTTTGCGCGATGTCGGAGAGCGAGATCTCGATCGAGGAGCGTTCGATCATCAACTCGCTCGCGGCCACGAGCAATTTCTCCGCCGTGGAATTCTTCCCGCTGGGGAGCCTGTTCGGTACGCTGGTGGCCACGGAAGATCCCTGTTCGCCGCTCGAAGCGGGGCGCAGATAAGCCCAAGCAGCGCCTCATCACAAGAGTTAATTGATCGATTGACTAAACGATCGCCCGTCCCTTAAATCCGTCCCCGACAACCAACCCAATCAAGAATTCAGGGAGAGACCGAATGGCCGAGGCTTACATCGTCGCCGCTGCGCGCACCGCGGGCGGGCGCAAGGGGGGCCGCCTCGCCGGCTGGCATCCGGCCGATCTCGCCGCCAAGGTGTTGGACGAGCTGGTCGATCGCACCAAGGTCGATCCCGCCTTGGTCGAAGACGTGATCATGGGCTGCGTGATGCAGGTCGGCGAGCAGTCCAATAACGTCGCGCGCAACGCGATCATGGCGTCGAAATTGCCGGAGAGCGTGCCGGGCACCTCGATCGACCGCCAATGCGGCTCCTCGCAGCAGGCGCTGCATTTCGCGGCCCAAGCCGTGATGTCGGGCACCATGGACGTCGTAATCGCCGCCGGCGTGGAATCGATGACGCGCGTGCCGATGGGCCTTTCGTCGCAGCTTCCGGCCAAGAACGGCTTTGGCAATTACAAGAGCCCGGGCATCGAGGCGAAGTATCCCAACATCGTGTTCAGCCAGTTCACCGGCGCGGAGATGATGGCCGAGCGATACGGCCTCTCCAAGGACGAGCTCGATCAGTATTCCTACAACAGCCATCAGCGCGCGATCGCGGCGACGCAAGCCGGCCACTTCAAGAAGGAGATCGTGCCGCTGGAGATCACCCGGGCCGACGGCTCCAAGGATACCCACCACATCGACGAAGGCATTCGCTTCGATGCCACACTCGAAGGTATCAAGGGCGTCAAGCTGATCGCCGAGAACGGCAAGCTCAGCGCCGCCAGCGCCAGCCAGATCTGCGACGGCGCCTCCGGCGTCATGGTGGTGAACGAGCGCGGGCTGAAGCAGCTCGGCGTCAAGCCGCTGGCGCGCATCCATCACATGACCATGATGGGCGGCGATCCCGTCATTATGCTGGATGCGCCGCTGCACGCGACCAAGCGCGCCCTGGAGAAGGCCGGCATGAAGATCGGCGACATCGACCTGTTCGAGGTCAACGAGGCCTTCGCCTCGGTGCCGACCGCATGGCTGAAGACCACCGGTGCCGATCCGGAGCGTCTCAACGTCAACGGCGGCGCGATCGCGCTCGGCCACCCCCTCGGCGGCTCCGGCACCAAGCTGATGACCACGCTGGTCCACGCCCTGCACCAGCGCGGCAAGCGCTATGGCCTGCAGACCATGTGCGAAGGCGGCGGCATGGCGAATGTGACGATTGTGGAGCGGCTGTAGGAAAGACAAGAGCGAGTAGTGAGTGGCGAGTAGCGAATGGTGACTAGGCGAAGAGCGGCTCTGTTCCTCCCTACTCGCAATTCGCTATTCGCCATTCGCGCTTGAGGAAACGCCATGACCCACCCCTCCATCCACGCAAAGACCACGCCGAACAAGATCGCCTACCAGATGGCCGGGACCGGCAAGGCGATCACCTATCGCGAGCTCGACGAGCTTTCGAACCAGGGCGCACATCTGTTCCGCTCGCTCGGGCTGAAGGCCGGTGACCACATCGCGCTGTTGATGGAAAACCGTCTCGCCTTCATGGAGCTGTGCTGGGCCGCACAGCGCAGCGGGCTCTATTACACCGCGATCAGCCGCTATTTGAAGCAGGACGAGATCGACTACATCATCGCCGATTGCGGCGCCAAGGTCGTGATCACCACGCCGAAATGCGCCGACCAGATCAAGGGCCTGATCAAGAGCGCCGCCGGCGAGCCGATCTTCTACATGATGGACGAGCCGCTGCCCGGCTTCCGCTCCTACGACAAGGAAGCCGCCGCGCAGCCGACGACGCCGATCGCCGACGAGGTCGCCGGCTACGACATGCTGTATTCGTCCGGCACCACCGGCCGGCCCAAGGGCGTCAAGAAGGCGTTCGAGGGCAAAGCGATCGACGAGCCGAATCCGCTTCTGCGCGTGCTCTGCGCCGACATGTGCGGCATGAACGCCGACAGCACCTATCTGTCGCCGGCGCCGCTCTATCACGCGGCCCCTTTGCGCTTCAACATGATGGCGATCGTGCTCGGCGGCACCTCGATCATCATGGAGCACTTCGACGCCGAAGATTTCCTGAAGCTGGTCGAGAAATACAAGGTCACGCAGTCGCAGCTCGTGCCGACCATGTTCGTGCGCATGCTGAAGCTGCCGGACGACGTTCGTACTAAATACAACGTCTCCACGCTCAAAGGCGCCATTCACGCCGCCGCTCCGTGTCCGGTCGACGTCAAAGCAAAAATGATCGAGTGGTGGGGACCGATCCTGATCGAGTATTACGCCGGCTCGGAGGGCAACGGCGTCACTGTTTGCAGTTCGCCGCAATGGCTGGAGCACCGCGGCAGTGTCGGCCGCGCCGTGGTCGGCAAGATCAAGATTCTCGACGAGAACGACGAGGAGCAGCCGCTCGGTGAGATCGGCACGGTCTATTTCGCCGACGCGCCCGCCTTCACCTATCACAACGACCCCGAGAAGACGAAGAAGGCCTACAACGCCAAGGGCTGGTCGACGCTCGGCGACGTCGGCTATCTCGACAAGGATGGCTTCCTCTATCTCACCGACCGCAAGTCCTACATGATCATCTCCGGCGGCGTGAACATCTATCCGCAGGAGACCGAGGACGTGCTGATCACCCACCCTGAGGTCGCCGATGTCGCGGTGTTCGGCGTGCCGAACGAGGAGATGGGCGAAGAGGTGAAGGCGGTGGTGCAGCCGCACGACATGAGCCGCGCCGGCAAGGCCTTCGAGGCGGACCTGATCGCCTACTGCAAGGGCCGCCTCTCCGCGATCAAGTGCCCGCGCTCGATTGATTTCGAGCCCGAGCTGCCACGCACGCCGACCGGCAAGCTGGTGAAGCGGCATCTGCGCGACAAATATTGGCCGAAGACGGCCGCGAAGATCTAGCGGAATTCGTAGGGTGGATTAGCGAAGCGTAATCCACCTCTTTTCGTGCGGCGCCAGAAGTGGTGGATTACGCCTTCGGCTAATCCACCCTACAAGCCTCAATCGAACAAACTCGGCGTGTGGTTCACGAGCGCGCCTTCGATCTCGAGCATCTTCAGCTTCGTCACCACGCCGCCATTGGCCGAGAAACCGCCGGGCTTGTTGCCGGCGGCGAGCACACGATGGCAGGGCACGACGATCGGACACGGGTTGCGGCCGAGCGCCTGACCGACGTCGCGCGACAGCTGGACGCCGCCGAGCTGCTTGGCGATATCGCCATAGGTGACGGTCCTGCCCGGCGGGATCGCGCGGGCGATCTCGTAGACGCCGCGGTTGAAGTCGGGCACCCCGTCCAGATCGAGCGGGATGTCGGTGAGGTCGTCAGGCTCGCCCGCGAGCAGCTTGACGATCCGATCAATCGCCTGCTGCACCTCGGCGGTCGGCTCGGCTTCGGTCGCCTCGGCATGGCGCTGGCTGATGCGGGTGCGGATCTTCTGCTCGCCGCCCATCGGCAATTGCGTGCCGTTGATGCCGCGCGGGCCCCAGGCGATGGCGCAGAGGCCGATCCTGGTGTCGAACAGGGCAAAATGCTGGTCGGTCATCGCTTGGTTCCTGGCTAGCGTCGCATGCCCCAGTTTCATCTCCCGCCAAATCTAGGCTTGGAAATAGTTGCGATCCACCCGGTTTCCGGGAATCTTGCACAGGAGTTCCGCCCCGCCTCGCGAGTCCAGAATGCAAAGCCTCCACGTCAACGGTTACGACATGCCCTATCTCGACGTGGGCGAAGACAGAGGCCGCCCGCCGCTGGTCTGCGTGCACGGCTCGCTGAACGACTTCCGAGTCTGGGGTTGCGTGCTCGGGCCGCTGACGCAGCGGCACCGGGTGATCGCCGTCAGCCTGCGGCACTTCTTCCCGGAACGCTGGGACGGCCTCGGTGACACCTATTCGATCGCCCAGCATGTCGAGGACGTCATCGCCTTCATCGAGCAGCTGGACCTCGGCCCCGTCGACCTGATGGGCCATTCCCGCGGTGGCCACATCTGCTTCCGCGTCGGGCAAGCCCGCCCCGATTTGTTGCGGCGGCTGATCCTGGCCGAGCCCGGCGGTGAGCTCGATGCGAGCCTCGATCCGGATTATGTAGGCGGCCCCTCGCCGCTGCTGGCGCGCTTCACCGCCTCGGCCGAGAAGATCGCGGCCGGCGATGTCGACGGCGGCCTCGCCGTCTTCGTCGATACGCTGGAGGGCGCCGGCACCTGGCCGCGGCTGCCGGCGATGGTGAAGCAGAATCTGCGCGACAATGCCATGACGCTGATCGGCCAGGTCCGCGACAATCGCCCGCCGTTCTCGAAGGCGGATGCGGAGGCGATCAAGATGCCGACGCTGTTCATCCTGGGCGCGCGAACCAAGGGGCTGCTGCCAAAGGTGCTGCATGCGCTCGCCGCGCATGTGCCCTATTCCAAGACGGCGGTCATCCCGAACGCGACGCATCCGATGTTCGAGCAGGCGCCGCAAAAATTCTCCGAAATCGTCCTGGATTTCTTGGCGAGCTGATCATGCAGACATTCCGCGTCAACGGTTACGACATGGCCTATCTCGAAGTCGGCGAGGGCCCGCCGCTGGTCTGCGTACACGGCACGCTCGGGGATTTCCGCACCTGGTATTCCGTGCTCGGCCCGCTGTCGAAGGCCCATCGCGTGATCGCGGTCAGCCTGCGGCATTTCTTTCCCGAGCATTGGGATGCCGTCGGCGACGATTACAGGATGGCGCAGCACGTCGCCGACGTGGTTGCCTTCATCGAGCAGGTGAGGCCCGCACCCGTCGACCTCATGGGCCATTCACGCGGCGGCCACATCGCATTCCGCGTGGCGCAGGCGCGGCCGGATCTGCTGCGAAAGCTGGTGCTGGCCGAGCCGGGCGGCGATCTCGATGCCAGCCTGCCGGTGCCCGAAG
>NZ_JALBHA010000259.1:0-8748 GCF_023006445.1 Bradyrhizobium sp. SHOUNA76 | reverse complement strand
CGCCTGCAGCGTGACGGCCGGACCCGGGTCGAGATCGCCGGCCACGAGATCGGCACCGGTGCCTACACGGTGATCGCCCAGACCGCGGCCGAGCGGCTCGGCGTGCCCCTCGAGAAAGTCGCCGTCTTCATGGGTGACAGCGATCTGCCCCCGGCGCCGGTTGCCGGCGGATCGAACTCGACCGCGAGCACCTGCTCGGCGGTGATGATGGTGTGCGATCAGATTCGCCAGCGCCTGTTCAAGGCAGTGATGCCTGACAGTCTCACAGACAAGGCCAAAGAGACCGTTGGCATCAGCCAGGCGCCGGCGACCCAAGCCGCCAAGAGCGATCGCCCGCTCGATATCGAGAAGGCGTTCGATGCCCTCGGCGTCGGCGTGGTCGAGGAATATGGCGAGTGGAAGCCGGAAGGTGCGCCGCTCGATTCGTTCAAAGCCATGCACAGCGGGCAAGTCCGGTTGGTCGGTGGCCACCAGATGAAGGACCAAATTGCATATGCCTTCGGCGCGGAGTTCGTTGAGGTCCGCGTCAACCGCTTCACGCATGAGATCCGCTGCCCCCGTCTGGTCGGGGCCTTCGCCGGCGGCCGCATCATGAACCCGCGCACGGCGCGCAGCCAGCTGATGGGCGGCCTGATCTGGGGCATGTCGTCGGCGCTGCTGGAGGCGACGGAAATCGACGAGCGCAATGCGCGCTACGTCAACGACAATCTTGCCGACTACCTCGTGCCGGTAAATGCGGACGTCCCGGGCGTCGAGGTGATCATGCTCTCCGAGCAGGACGATCATATCAACCCCGCAGGCGTCAAAGGACTCGGCGAGCTCGCCAATGTCGGCACCAATGCTGCGATCTGCAACGCGATCCACCACGCCACCGGCCAGCGCATCCGCAAGCTCCCGGTCCGGCTGGAAAATATCGAGGTCTGAGGGGTGGAAGCCCTACCCGCGTTGCGCTAGACACCTTCCGCCTCAAACGGAAGGTGCCTTATGCAGCGTTTCCAGCGCGCGCTCCTCACCCTGATGTCGGCACTCGCGATCACGGTGATCGCAGGCGTGTCGCATTTCGTTTCCACCACGGCCTCGGCCCAGACCGCAGGAAAGACCATGACCACAGCTTCAGGCTTGCAGATCATCGACTCCACCGTCGGCACCGGTGCTTCGCCCCAGGCCGGCCAGATCTGCGTGATGCACTATACCGGCTGGCTCTATGAGAACGGCCAGAAGGGCAAGAAATTCGATAGCTCCGTCGATCGTAAGGAGCCGTTCGAATTCCCCATCGGCAAGGGCCGCGTCATCGCCGGTTGGGACGAGGGCGTCGCCTCCATGAAGGTTGGCGGCAAGCGCACGCTGATCATCCCGCCGCAACTCGGCTATGGCGCCCGCGGTGCCGGCGGCGTGATCCCGCCGAACGCAACGCTGATGTTCGACGTGGAATTGCTCGCGGTGAAATAATCTCACCGTCATTCCGGGTTCGGCTCTTCAAGCCGCCCCGGAATGACCGCACAAACAAAAAGACCGGCCTCTCGGCCGGTCTTTTCGCTTCCAATACTGCGCGCGTCACTCCGTCGCGCGCTTTGCCGCTGCCGCGGCGCGATCCATCGCTTCCTTCGCAGCGTCCTTCGCATCGCCCATGGCCTGCTGGCCCTTGCCCTTCACTTCCTGGACCGCGCCTTCGCCCTTCATGCGGTCGGAACCGGTGGCTTCACCGATGCCTTGCTTGGCCTTGCCGATGGCCTCGTTGGCGTTGCCCTTGATCTTGTCGGTCGTGCTACCCATGAAACTCTCCTTCCACTTGGTTCGCAAAGACAACGTCTCGCGGCTACGAGGGTTCCGATTTTGTTATGGCTCGCGGGCGCAGCTTCGGGTTAGTTTGCCGCGCACGGAACCAACAGAAAGCAAGTCCCATGACCGGCCATGATCATTCGCATTCCCACCATGACCACGATCACGACGATCGCTGGAAACATGACGGCGTGCGCGTCATTCCCGGCAACCAGCTCGACACCAACGTGCCCTCGACGGCAGGCATGGACCGCGCGGCCGCGATCAATTTCGCGCGCGTCGGCGCTCAGAAATTGTGGGCGGGCACCGTCAGCATCAAGCCGGATGCCAAGACCGGCGCGCATCATCACGGTCATCTCGAAAGCGTCATCTATGTCGTGAAGGGCAAGGCGCGGATGCGCTGGGGCGAGAGCCTGCAATTCACCGCGGAGGCAGGCCCCGGCGATTTCATTTTCGTGCCGCCTTACGTGCCGCACCAGGAGATCAACGCCAGTCCCGACGAGGTGCTGGAATGCGTGCTGGTGCGCAGCGACGGCGAGGCGGTGGCGATCAACCTCGACATCGAGCCGGTCGAGAAGCCCGAAACGGTGCTGTGGATCGACCCGGTGCACCGGGATCCCAACGAGAAGAAGTAAGGCTGCCTCGAGGGAGCGGGCTCGGTGCGACAGAACCTCGCAGCTGGGGTCCGAAAAAATAGTCGGAAGGCCGTGTCGGATGGCCGCCAGGCCGTCCGTCCTTGGGCAGAACCCGCCCAAGGAGCTTCCAATGCCCAAGATGATCTTCGTCAACCTGCCGGTGACCGACCTCAAGCGCGCGACCGCCTTTTACGAGGCGATCGGCGCGGTCAAAAACCCGCAATTCTGCGATGACACGGCGAGTTGCATGGTCTTTTCCGAGACCATCTTCGCCATGCTGCTGACCCACGACAAATTCCGTCAGTTCACGCCGAAGCCGATCGCGGATGCCAAGACCTCGAACCAGGTCCTGTTCTGCCTGTCGGCTGACAGCCGCAGCGAGGTCGACGATATCATCGGCAAGGCCGAGGCTGCGGGCGGCGTGGCCGATCCCAGTCCGAAGGACGAATACAGCTTCATGTACGGCCGCAGCTTCGAGGATCCGGATGGCCATATGTGGGGTGTGAACTGGATGGATCTCGCGGCCGCCCCTCCGCAGCCCGAGATGGCGACTGCCTGATCCAAACCCGGAACATCTGAAAAGGAGCATCCACGATGTCCAAGCTCGTGCCCTGCATGTGGTTCAACGGCGATGCCGAGGACGCTGCAAAATTCTACGTCTCCCTCGTTCCGAATTCCGCGATCACGCACGTTCAGCGCAATGTTTCGGACGGTCCCTCCGGCAAGGATGGCTCCGTGCTCGTCGTCGAGTTCACCGTGGCGGGACAGCCGCTGGTCGCGCTCAACGGCGGGATGAAGATGGAATACACCCACGCCATCTCGCTGATGATTCATTGCGACGATCAGGCGCAGGTCGATCACGTCTGGAATGCGTTCCTGGCCCATGGCGGCAAGGAAGAGCAATGCGGCTGGCTCAGGGATCGCTGGGGCGTGGCGTGGCAGGTGGTGCCGAAAGTGATGTTCGAATTCCTGTCGAGCCCTGACAAGGCTGCCGCCGCGCGCGCGATGCAGGCCATGATGAAGATGGTGAAGCTGGACGTCGACGTTCTGCGCCGGGCATTCGAGGGCAAGTCGGCCGCGTAGCGGCGACACAGGTGCCGTAGGTGGGCTAAGGCGCGCATGCGCCGTGCCCACCTTCTTCCTCAATTGAGTGAGAAGCGGTGGGCACGCTTACGCTTTGCCCACCCTACAAGATAGCGCCTTGGCGAGGCCCTAATAATTGATCCGCAGCCCCACGCCGCCGTGGATGGTGTTGCCGACCGGCTGCGGGCCCAGCGTGCCGTTGGCGAAGAGATCCACGACCCAGCCCTTTTGCACGCGGAAGCCGAGGCGGCCGCCATATTCGAACCAGCCCTGGTTGCCCATGGTCGGCACCACCACGCCGTTGCCGGTCACGGTCGCGACGATGCCGCTGTGGCTCGCAAATGACTGCACCCAGCCGCCGTTGATGTTGGCCTCGATATTGCTGCTGTAGAGATGTGTCCACTGGCCGCCGATCTTGACCAGGCTGGTGCGGTCGGTGCCGGTTGCGATGGTGGCGTCGAACGGATTGAAAGCCACCGTGCTGTCGGTATAGCCAGACACGCGCTGCCAGAGCTGCCAGACCTCGATCGAAGCTGCGACCTCGTCGCGCGGCGACACGCGGCTCATCCAGCCGGCGCGGCCGTAGACCGCGTAGTTCGAGGCGTTGGTCGAACTGGTCACGCTCACCGGACCGAGACTGGTGTTGTAGCTGCGGGTGTAGCGCGCCTTCTCCCACGGCGTCAGGATCGTTCCGACGTCGAAGAACGGGCGCGAGGAGCCCCAATCGGTGAAGTCGTAGCGCAGCGCGAACGCACCGATCGGCGCGCTCGTGATCTTGTAGCCGCCTTCGTTATAGTGCGTGTAGGCGATGCCGGCGAGCAGCGACAGATTGTTGGTCAGCTCCTTGCGGCCGTGGATGCCGGCCGAGAACGAGCCGGCCGAGCCGAACGCGCTGACGCAGTCGCTGCAATTGACCTGCTCGTTGACGCCGAGCAGGACCGTGCCGAGCACCCGGTTGGTGATCATCTGGTTGAAGCGCTGGCCCGCGAGGCCGCCGATCGAATTGCCGCTGGAATCGGCGCCGGTCGGGGACGGAGACGGGCTCGGATAAGGCGACGGATAAGGGTTCGGCGTGGGCGGCGGCGTACCGGTCGACGTGGGCGGCGGCGTGTAGGTTGAGGTCGGTGTGGGCGTCGGCGAGCAATTTGTCTCGCAATCGGTCAGCGTCAGGGTTGCGGCGGAGGCCGACTGCACACTCCATGTCAGCGCCACGGCGCCCATGGCCATCAGCGCTGCGGCAAGAAGCAGGTCGCGGATGCGGAGCGCTGCCATTGTCAGCGCCCGCACAGCATGCCGTCGTCCTGGACGGCGGGCGTGATGGTCGGCGAGGCGCCGGCGTACTGGTTCACCGCGCACAACCCGGCGCTCGCTGCGCAGTTGGCGGCGAAGGTCCAGGGCGGCGTATTGGACTTGGTGATGCTCACCTTGCCGCCGGTCGAGGTGATGATCGCGGTGTCGCCAGGCTGAGTGAGTTGCACGCACTGGGAGCTCTTCGTGCAGACGCTGGCCGCTCCGTCCTGAAGCACTACGACGGAGCGCCCGCGCTGCGAGAGGATGTCGAGCGTAGTGCCGCGCACGCCGATGGTCGCAAGCGGCGTCGTGATCTTGTAGGCGGTCTTCTCGGAGTGTCCGGTGACGAAACGGAATGCGCCGGTGGTCATGCGGATCGCGACGTCGCGATAGCTGCGCTCGTCGTTGAACACGGTGCGGTCGAGCTTGAGCGTGGCGCTCGGGCCGAGCGACAGATTGGTGCTGTCGGCCATCACGAAGCGCGCCGCGCTGTCGGCGCCGGTGCGCACGGTCTCGTCGCGCAGCATGCTGTCGCCGACGCTGATCGGCGTCGTGGTCGCGGCGACGCGCACCACTTCGTTCTGGATCACGACGGCTTCGCCGACCCGCGTCTGTGCCAGCGCGCAAGGCGCCGCACATAATGCGGCCGACAAAAGGGTGGAGAAAAACCAGAAATGTAAATTCATTTCGCAACCGATCGATATGTCCCTGATCGTACCGGATTGCGCATGCTTGCGATGTGGCGAATTTATCACAAGCAGCGCGGGACGTGCGCTATGCTTAGTGACAGTCGCGGCAGAATGCGTTCAATGAAAATCGCGATCTCTTTTTTTGTCCGCGGTGACGCAAATTTGCCACGCAAAACATCCCCACAGCAGCCGCTTGAACCGTCCGCAGTTCCAAAGATGTCGCGGAGCACAGTCATTGCTGTCGCAATTTTCCTGGTCGCACATCTCGCGCTGCTGATCGGACTGACGACGCCCGCGAAATTCGTCTTCGACGAGGTGCACTACGTGCCGGCGGCGCGGCAGATGCTGGCACCGGCGATGTCGCAGCCGATGCTCAATCCGATGCATCCGCCGCTGGGAAAGGAGCTGATCGCGGCCTCGATCGCGGCCTTTGGCGACAACGCGTTCGGCTGGCGCTATCCCGCGACATTGTTCGGCGCATTGGCGATCGTCGCGATCTATCTGTGCGGCCTCGCGCTGTTCTCCGCGCAAGGGCTCGCCATCGCGGCGGCGCTGATCGCCGGGCTGAACCAGATGCTGTACGTGCAGGCGCGCATCGCCATGCTCGATATCTTTGCGCTCGGCTTCGGTCTGCTCGCGACCGCGGCCTTCATGCATGGTTTTCGACGAGAGCGGCCGCAGGCGCTGTTCGCGCTCGCCGGCGGCCTGTTCGGTCTGGCCGCAGCCTGCAAATGGAGCGGCCTGTTTCCGCTCGGCGTCTGTATCGTCATCGTTGCGGTGATCCGTCTGATGCAGGGCTGGCGCACGCTGTTCGCCGACGCGAAGCCGGACGACTGGTATCAGCCGGACCTCTGGCCCGCCTTCAGGCTGCACCATGTCGCGCTGTGCTTCGCCGTCCTGCCAGGCGTGGCTTATCTTGCAGCTTTCGTTCCACTCTACGGCCTGTCGCTGACGGACCTGCTCGAGGCGCAGCGCCGGATCTTCGCCGACAACACGACGACCGCGATTGCCGGCCACACCTATATGAGTTCGTGGCCGTCCTGGCCGCTGCTCGCCCGTCCCGTCTGGTTCCTGTTCGACAAGAGCGCGGAGGACAACGTCGCCGCGATCGTCTTTCTCGGCAATCCGCTGGTGTTGTGGCCGGCGCTGATTGCGCTCATTGTGGTGCTGCGTGACTTCATCGTGGCGCGGCGCTGGGATGCGTTCCTGATCGCGGCGTTCTATTTCGGGCCGTGGCTCGCCTGGGCGTTGCTGCCGCGCACACTCGGCTTCATCTACTATTACCTGCCGGCCGCGACCGCGGCGTCGCTCGCGCTGGTCTATGTGCTGCGCCGGGAAGGGCTGCCGCGCTGGCTGCTATGGGCCTATGTCGGCGTCGCCGCGGCCGGCTTTGCGGTCATGCTGCCGGTTTCCGCAGCTTTCGTCGGCACCTCCATGCGGACATTCGGCCGGCTGATGCTGTTCCAGAGCTGGATATGACAACGCCGCCTACCAGGGTGGCAGGCGGCGTGGTTGTTACGATGAATGCCTAGAACTTATTTCGACGCGGTCTTGGTGTCCATGTTCACGACCTGGACGCGGCGGTTGATCGGGTCGGCGCCGTTGGCGGTATCCTTCAGCTTGGTCTCACCGTAACCGACAGTGACGAGATCGGTGCCGTTCAGGCCGTAGTTCTGCATCAAATACTTCTTGATGGTGTCGGCGCGCCGCTCGGAGAGCCCTTGATTGTACTCTTCGCCACCGGTCGCGTCGGTATGGCCGGCGACCACGAAGGTCGAGCCCTTGAGCGCCGGATCGGACAAGGCCTTGCCGAGCGCCTGCACCGAGGCCATCGAGGCCTTGGCGATGTCGGCCGAGTTGTAGTCGAACTGGATCTCCAGGTCGATTTTCGGCTTGGTGGCGGCGAGTTCCGCAATCTGCTCGCGCTCGCCCGTCGAAAGCGAACGGGTCGAGCGGTTGCGTACGGTGTTCAGGAAAGTCGCTTCCTTGGCCTGCGCCGTCGTGTCGGCCTGCGGACCGACGGACAGGCCGCGGGTCGCCGGCTTGGGCTTCAGTGCATCCAGGATTTGGTTGGTGGAGACATTGTTGTCGCCGGCCAGTGCCAGGCCTGCCGTCATCGACAGCGCGGCGGAGAGAGTAATCGCCTTCAGTCCAAAAAACTTATCGAAACGGGTCATTGTCGTATCCTCGTTGTTACGCCTGATAGCGATTTGATGCTGCGAGCATAGGGCAGGTTCAAATGCCCTGACGTGATGCGGGTCACATTCACCAACGGTCGGAATCTCACGCGCATCTTAGCGCCCCAGCCGGGCGGCATCCATGCATGTTCGGCCAGCGGCACGGGCCTACCACTGGGAGGGAGCGCTGCCGCACTCGTCATCGGAAGTAGAGTGCAGAGCAAACCCGCCTTCTCGAACAGTTTCGGCGACTGGCTGGTCTCGGGGCCGTAGCGGGTACAATCTCCCTGCCATTGCTCGTCACCGGCCGTTTATTGCCCGCTGCGTCAGCAGCCCGAAAAGCAACCGTCGCAGCGTCTCTCAGCTCGGTTCGAGCAGCAGAAATCCCCGAGTGATCCAGATCACTGTGCATCGTTGTGAACTGGATCAGATTGCTCCCATCAGATCGGGTCAGTCGGATCCGATGGCAGCGAAGAAGTTTGGTCAGGGGAGAATGATCATGCGCTTCTTGATCGCAGCATTTCAATCGCAACATTTCTGCTCAGCGGCAGCGCGGCCTTGGCCGACAAGCGCGTTGCCTTCGTAGTCGGCAACGCCGCTTACGAGAATGTCCCGCAGCTTCCCAACCCGGCGATCGATTCCAAGGCAATCGCCAGGGTGCTGCGCAATATCGGCTTCGATGTCGTCGCGGGCTCCAATCTCACCCGCGACGCCTTGACGGCAAAGCTAGGATAGTCCTTCCAACACCACCCGCAATCTTTCGGCCGGGATCGATCCCGCGGCCTTCACCGAAGAAGCCAACCAGGTCTCCGAAGACCAGATCGGTCTGGACAAGAGCCAGCGCCGCGACGTGCAGCGCCGTCTCGCCGGGCTCGGCTTCGACATCAAGGCGACGGGAAAGTTCGACGACGAGACTCGTTCCGTATTGAAGCGGTGGCAGGCGGCACGTGGCTATCCCGCGACCGGTTATCTGAACAAGCTCCAGCACAAGGCTCTGCTGTCAGAGATCGTTTCGACCCGCGCGGCTTCCTCCGAGCAGGCGGACGACGAGCCGGCGCGTCGCCGTTCCACCGGCGGTGGCGGCCGGCGCTATCA
>NZ_JALBHA010000258.1:0-8759 GCF_023006445.1 Bradyrhizobium sp. SHOUNA76 | reverse complement strand
CCTGCCGCAAGGCTCTGAGCGCCGGCCAGCCTGTCGTCACCGAGGAGGCGCTTCACGGCGGCGCCGCGCGCCAGGTCCTGCTCACGACCCATCGTCCCGTTCGCCTTGCCGGACGCGAGCTCCTGATCTCGGCGTCTTCCGACATCACCGAGCAGAAGAATTTCGAGGACCAGCTGTTCCGCTCGGCCTATTTCGACGAGTTGACCGGACTGCCCTCGCGGCGCGTGATCGAGCATCGCGCCAACAATCTGCTTGCGGAGAATCGCAGCGGCGAACGTTTCGCGCTGGCCTTCCTCGACGTCGACAATTTCAAGCACATCAACGACTATTACGGCCACGCGGTCGGCGATGCGCTGCTGGTCGAGCTGTCGAAGCGGCTCGGTCGCGACTTGCGTGACTCCGACATGCTGTCGCGCATCTCCGGCGACGAATTCCTGCTGCTGCTGTCGCCGATCCAGAGCCAGGAGGAGGTCGCCGAATTCATGCAGTCGACGCTGGAGCGGCTGACCGCGCCGTTCTTCATCGACCATTCGGAGGTCTTCGCCTCGACCTCGGTCGGCATCAGCCTCTATCCCGACCACGGCAGCAGTTTCGAGACGCTGCGCCAGAACGCCGACATCGCGATGTACCGTATCAAGAACAACGGCAAGGGACTGGCCGCCTTCTTCGATGCCAGCATGGAGCGCGAGGCGCAGGCGCGGATGAAGGTCGAGCAGTCGCTACGGCTCGCCATCCTGGAAAAGCGCTTCTGCTGCGCCTTTCAGTCCAAGGTCGACATTCGCACCCAGGCCGTGAAGGGCATCGAGGCCCTGGTGCGCCTGCGCGACGACGAAGGAGTGATCCAGGCGCCCGGCTCGTTCATCAATCTCGCCAGCGAGCTCGGCCTGATCGACGAGCTGACTCACCTCGTCCTCGCCGAGATCGTCAAGTCGATCGACCTGATCAACGAGACGTTTGGCGCGGAAGCGACCATCAGCATCAACGTCGCCGCCAAGCAGGCCGGCAATCCCGAATTCATGCGCAGCTTCGCGCAGGCGCTGGACGACACCGGATTTCCCAACCGCTTCATGATCGAGCTGACGGAAGATGCCTTCGTCGCCAAAAATCATTTCCAGGACGAGATCCTGCCGGCGTTCCGCAAGCTCGGTGTCGGCATCTCGATCGACGATTTCGGCACCGGCTATTCCTCGCTCTCCGCGCTGGCCGACATCACCGCCGACGAGATCAAGATCGACCGCTCCTTCATCACCGACATTCATAAGCGCCCGCGCAGCCAGGGCATCCTGCGCGCGATCGAATCCTTGAGCGAAGCGCTCGGCATGACCGTGATTGCCGAGGGTCTCGAATCCTACGAGGAGCTCGCCTATCTCCAGGCCGCGACCAAGATCCGCTACGCGCAGGGCTATTACTTCTCCCGGCCGATCTTCCTGGAGGAGCTGAAGCTCGCAACGCCGCTCTCCAGCGAAGCCCGGGCGAGCGTTGCAAGCCGCCCGCACCAGCAGAACCGCCAGGGCTATTCGCGCGCGAGCGGGTATCGAAGGTAGGGCACGTTCCTCGACCACCCAACAAACTCCTGATTCCGTCATCCTGAGGTGCAAGTGGCGCTCGCGCCGCGAGCCTCGAAGGATGCACGGCCCGCCAGCCGGGCCCGTCGCCCTTCGAGGCTCGCTGCGCTCGCACCTCAGGGTGACGGGAGGTCGATCGCGAGCGGGGTATTGGCGTTAACCCCGCTGCATCGATTCCCCCTTTGAAATCGCTACCCTTTTGCTGATACACAGGCGGACTTCCCGTGGGATATGTCATGTCCGCCGCTTCCTCCTCGATCAGCGATCCCGCCTATCTCCGTGCGCGCGCGATGGAGACGCTGTTCGAGCGGCTGGAAAAGCTCTGCGAGGGCGCGATCGCGATCGACCGCGGCGGACGGGTCGTGTACGTCAACGAAAAATATCTCGCCGCGCTCGGTCTCAAGCGCATCAGTGAAGCGATGGGGCGGCCGATCGAGGAGGTCATCCCCAACAGCCTGATGCGCAAGGTGGCCGAGACCGGCGAGCCGATCCTGCTCGACATCATGGAGCTCGGCGGCGAGCAACTCGTCGTCACCCGCATGCCGATCGAGGACGAGAACGGGACGGTGATCGGCGCGATCGGCTTCGTGCTTTATGACCACCTCGAAAGCCTGAAGCCGCTGCTCGCCCGCGTCGCCCAGCTCGAGAGCGATCTGCGGCTGGCACGGCGGCAATTGTCCAATGCCCGCGCCGCGCGCTTCACCTTCGCCGACTACGTCGGCACCACGCCGGGAATTGCCCAGGCCAAGGCGCTGGCAAGCCGCGCCGCGCGGCAGAGCGTCACGGTGCTCCTCACCGGCGAGACCGGAACGGGCAAGGAGATGCTGGCGCAGGCGATCCACAATGCTTCGTCCCGTGCGGAGAAGCCGTTCGTCAGCGTCAATGTCGCCGCCGTCCCGGACACACTGATCGAGTCGGAGTTCTTCGGCACCGCGCCGGGCGCCTATACCGGCGCCGACCGACGGGGACGCGAGGGCAAATTCCGGATCGCCGACGGCGGCACGCTGTTCCTCGACGAGATCGGCGAGATGCCGCTGCAATTGCAGGCCAAGCTGCTGCGCGTGCTGCAGGAGCGCGAGATCGAGCCGCTTGGCTCGGACAAGATCTCCAGGATCGACGTGCGCGTGGTCGCAGCGACCAATGTGGACTTGCGCAAGCGCGTCAGCGACGGCACGTTCCGCCCCGACCTCTATTATCGCCTGAACGTGCTCTCGATCGAGCTGCCGCCGCTGCGCCAGTGCCTGGACGATCTCCCGGACATCTGCGCCCGGCTGCTCGAGGACATCAGCGCCTCCGGCGACTACGTCAAGGCGAAGATCACGCCGAGCGCGCTCGCCGCGCTCGCACGCTACGATTGGCCGGGCAACGTCCGGGAGCTCCGCAACATCCTGGAGCGGGCGCTGATCCTCAGCGATTCCGGCCGGCTGACCGGCGAGGATTTCGCGCGCATCCTTCCCGTCGGCACCGAGATCAAGCCGGCTGCGCCCGAGCGCGCGGCCGGAACAATCGTGCCCTATGCCGAGGCCGAGGCCGAATTCGAGAAGCACACGCTCGAACAGGCACTCGCCGCCAGCAATGGCCAGATCTCCGAGGCCGCCAGGATGCTGCGGATCTCACGCGCGACCTTCTACAAGAAGCTCGCCAAGTTCGGCCTCGCCTCGGGACCGGCCTCCGTCTGAGTTTCGAGACACCGGACTGTCCGGAGTCTCGGAATCCGGACATGGCGTCTCGACGCTCCTTCCGGCCACCGATGCGGGAATTGCCGTCTTTTAAGCCCTTTTGCGCAAACCCTCCGCATCTGGCGCGGACCTTGCTCTTCGCTTTGCACAATGACGCATGCTGCACATGCGCATTCGCAACCAGGGAGGACGCAAGATGAGTGAAGCGATCACGGTCCATCAGCTTCAGGCGAGACAGCCCTCGCACGTCACGGTCGCCACCGCGAGCCTGATCGGCACGGCCATCGAGTGGTACGACTTCTTCCTTTACGGCACCGCCGCGGCGCTGATCTTCAACAAGCTGTTCTTTCCGACCTTCGACCCCATGATGGGAACGCTGTTGGCGTTCGCGACCTACGCGCTCGGCTTCATCGCGCGTCCGCTCGGCGGCGTCGTGTTTGGGCATTACGGCGACAAGATCGGCCGCAAGACCATGCTGTATCTGACGCTGCTGATCATGGGCGTGGCGACAGCGGCGATCGGATTCCTGCCGACCTACGAGACCGCCGGCATCTGGGCCGCCGTCCTGCTCGTCACCTGCCGCCTGATCCAGGGCTTTGGCCTCGGGGGCGAATGGGGTGGCGCGGTGCTGATGGCAGTCGAGCACGCGCCGGCGGACAAGAAGGGCTTCTACGGCAGCTGGCCGCAGCTCGGAGCGCCGCTCGGCCTCGTGCTCGGCACGCTCGTTTTCTCGGTGGTGTCGGCGATGCTGACCGACGCGCAGCTCCTCGCCTGGGGCTGGCGCATCCCGTTCCTGTTCTCGATCGCGCTGGTGCTGGTCGGCCTGTGGATCCGCTTCACCATCGCGGAATCCCCGGAGTTCCAGAAGGTCAAGGACACCAAGCAGGAAGTGAAGATGCCGATCCTCGAGGCCATCAGGATGTACCCGAAGAACATCCTGCTGGCGATGGGCGCGCGCTTCGCCGAGAACGGCTTCTTCTACATCTATGCGACCTTCGTGCTCGCCTATGCCACGCAATCGCTCGGCATGAACAAGCAGGACATGCTCAACGGCGTGCTGATCGGCGCGGCGATCGAGACCTTCACCATCCCGGCCTTCGGCGCGCTGTCCGACCGCGTCGGGCGGCGGCCGGTCTACATCTTCGGCGCGGTGTTCTCGGCGCTGATGTCTTTCCCGCTGTTCATGCTGCTGGCCACCAAGAACCCGCAATATGCCTGGATCGCGATCGTGCTCGGCCTCGCCATCGGTCATGCCGCGATGTACGGCCCGCAGGCGAGCTTCCTGTCGGAGCTGTTCGGCACCAAGGTGCGCTATAGCGGCGTCTCGCTCGGCTACAACCTCGCCTCGATCTTCGCCGGCGCGCTGTCGCCGCTGATCGCGACGGGATTGATGACGGCCTACGCGCCTGCCACCTGGCCGATCTCGCTCTACATGATCGCGCTGGCGCTCATCACCATCGTGTCGGTCTATTTCGCCACCGAAACACGCAAGATAGTTCAGGGCTGAGCGTCCTGATGACGTTTTCATCGCGAGGAGCGGCCTGTTCCACGGCTGCTCCTCGCGATAGGATCAATGCACAACAACGGCAGACGATCGAAGGGACCGGGAGGCACGCCGTGAGCCATCATCCAGCTCTGCCCTATTTGCGCAATTCCGAGAAAGGCAAGGTCGTCACGGCCGCCGAAGCGGTTATGCTGATCCGCGACGGCGACACGGTGGCGACCGGCGGCTTCGTTGGCATCGGCTTTGCCGAGGAGATCGCAATCGCGCTGGAGGAGCTGTACCTCTCCCATGAAGGCGATGCGCCCTATACGCAGGGCAAGCCGCGCAACCTGACGCTGGTCTATGCGGCGGGCCAGGGCGACGGCAAGCAGCGCGGCCTCAATCATTTCGCACATGAAGGCCTGGTCCGGCGCGTGATCGGGGGGCATTGGGGGCTTGCGCCGAAATTGCAGCAACTCGCGATCGCGAACCAGATCGAGGCCTATAACCTGCCGCAGGGCGTCATCACGCATCTGTTCCGCGATATCGCCGCGCACCGGCCCGGCCATGTCACCCGCGTCGGCATCGGCACCTTCGTCGACCCCCGGCAGGGCGGCGGCAAGCTGAACGCACGCACCACCGAGGACATGGTGGAGCTGATCAGGATCGGCGGCGAAGACTGCCTGCTCTACAAGACCTTTCCGATCAATGTCGGGATCATCCGCGCCACCACAGGCGATCCCGACGGCAACCTCACCATGGAGAAGGAGGCGCTGACGCTGGAGGCGCTCGCCATCGCCATGGCGGCGCATAATTCCGGCGGCATCGTCATCGCCCAGGTCGAACGCGTGGCCGAGGCCGGCAGCCTCAATCCGCGCCAGGTCAAGATTCCCGGCATCCTCGTCGACTGCGTTGTGGTGGCCAAGCCCGAGAACCACTGGCAAACCTTCGGCACGCAATACAATCCGGCATTCTCGAGCGAGATCCGCGTCCGTGCCGCCTCGCTGTCGGTGATGCCGGTCAGCGAGCGCAAGATCATCGCCCGTCGCGCCGCCCTCGAGCTGAAGGCCAACAGCGTCGTCAATCTCGGCATCGGCATGCCCGAGGGGATTGCCTCCGTGGCCAATGAGGAGCGGATCATCGACCTGATCACGCTGACGGCGGAGCCCGGCGTGATTGGCGGGATCCCCGCGAGCGGCATCGATTTCGGCGCGGCGATCAACACGCAGGCGGTGATCGACCAGCCGTATCAGTTCGACTTCTACGACGGCGGCGGCCTCGATGCGGCCTTTCTCGGGCTCGCCCAGGTCGATCGTGCCGGCAACCTCAATGTCAGCAAGTTCGGGCCGAAACTCGCAGGTGCCGGCGGCTTCATCAACATCAGCCAGAACGCCAAGGAGGTCATCTTCGTCGGCACCTTCGGCGCGGGCAGGCAACGCATCGCAGTGAACGACGGCAAGCTCGTCATTCTCGACGAGGCGCCATCGCGCAAGTTCGTGGACAGCGTCGAGCACGTCACCTTCAGCGGCCCGTTCGCCGCCACGCGCAAGCAGCGCACGCTTTACGTCACCGAGCGCTGCGTGTTCGAGCTGCACCCCGACGGGCTCGAGCTGACGGAAGTTGCGCCCGGCATCGATATCGAGCGCGACATCTTGCGCCTGATGGATTTCAAGCCGTTGATCCCGCGCGATCCCGCCTTGATGGACGCGCGCATCTTCGGCGAAGGTCTCATGGATCTGCGCGAGCGCCTGCTCACCATTCCGCTCGATCAGCGCTTCACGCTGGACGAGCAGCAGAACCTGTTCTTCGTCAACCTGGAGCGTTATCCGCTGCGCAGCAAGGCCGAGATCGACACCATCGCTGATATCGTCGAGGCCAGGCTCGCTCCGCTCGGCCGCCGGGTCTACGCCATCGTCAATTATGACAATTTTTCCATCCTGCCGGAACTGATGGACGATTATTCGGCCATGGTGCGCAGTCTCGTCGATCGCTTCTATTCCGGCGTGTCGCGCTACACCACGTCGGGCTTCCTGCGCATCAAGCTCGGCGAAGCCCTGGAGAGGCGCGGCGTCGCGCCGCATATTTTCGAAAGCGCCGATGAGGCGCAGTCGGATCGGCGTCAGGCCGAAGGAGCCGGCAACGAGCGGCTAGCCCAAAAATGATGCATGTTCAAAAGGCCGACACGCTCGGCCGGAAGGTTCAATTGCAATGTTCGTAACGTTGTGCAAATCGCTGTTGCCGAGAAACTTTAAATCAGGAGGGACCATCGTGCGTCGATCACTCATCATAACAACAACCATCCTCGCGCTCGCCGCGGGCACCTCCGCACGGGCCGACGATCTCAAGGTCGCGCTGATCTACGGCAAGACCGGCCCGCTCGAGGCCTATGCCAAGCAGACCGAGACCGGCCTGAAAATGGGCTTCGAATACGCCACCAAGGGCACGATGACACTCGATGGTCGCAAGATCGTCATCATCACCAAGGACGACCAGGGCAAGCCGGACCTTTCGAAGGCCGCGCTCGCCGAAGCCTATCAGGACGACAAGGCCGACATCGCGATCGGCACGACCTCGTCGGCAGCCGCGCTCGCCATTCTCCCGGTCGCCGAGGAAAACAAGAAGATCCTGATCGTCGAGCCCGCCGTCGCGGATCAGATTACCGGCGAGAAGTGGAATCGCTACATCTTCCGCACCGGGCGCAACTCCTCGCAGGACGCCATCTCCAACGCGGTCGCGATCGGCAAGCAGGGCGTCACCGTCGCGACCCTGGCGCAGGACTATGCCTTCGGCCGCGACGGCGTCGCCGCCTTCAAGGAGGCGCTCGCCAAGACCGGCGCGACGCTCGCTGCGGAGGAATATGCCCCGACCTCCACCACCGACTTCACCGCTGTAGGCCAGCGCCTGTTCGACGCGCTGAAGGACAAGCCGGGCCGCAAGGTGATCTGGGTGATCTGGGCCGGCGCAGGCAATCCGCTGGCCAAGCTCCAGGACATGGACCCGAAGCGCTACGGCATCGAGCTTTCCACCGGAGGCAACATCCTGCCGGCGCTCGCCGCCTACAAGGGCCTCCCCGGCATGGAAGGCGCGACCTATTATTTCTACGAGATCCCGAAGAACCCGGTGAACGACTGGCTGGTCGCCGAGCACCAGAAGCGCTTCAACGCGCCGCCGGACTTCTTCACCGCTGGCGGCTTTGCCGCCGCGATGTCCGTCGTCGCCGCCGTCACCAAGGCGAAGTCGACCGACACCGAGAAGCTGATCAATGCGATGGAAGGCCTGGAGTTCGACACGCCGAAGGGCAAGATGGTGTTCCGCAAGGAAGACCATCAGGCGCTGCAGAGCATGTATCACTTCAAGGTCAAGGTCGATCCGAACGTCGCCTGGGCCGTGCTCGAGCCGGTGCGCGAGCTGAAGATCGAAGACATGGACGTGCCGGTCAAGAACAAGCGCTGAGCTTTCTTGCTTCACCTCTCCCGCTTGCGGGAGAGGCCGGGAGAGGGCTCTCAACTCTTGGGGAGTCTTCGTCGCGGAAACACCCTCTCCCCAACCCTCCCCCGCAAGCGGGGGAGGGGGCGCACTGTGATCGCGGACATAGCTCCATCTCACACTCACCCGACACACAATGACCCTCACCCTCGAAACCCGCGACCTCACCATTCGCTTCGGCGGCCATGTCGCGGTCAATAACGTGACCTGCACGTTCCGTCCGGGCGAGCTCACCGCGATCGTTGGGCCGAACGGCGCCGGCAAGACCACCTATTTCAATCTGATCTCGGGCCAGCTGCGCGCCTCGAACGGCAGCATCCTGTTCGGCGGCACCGACATCACCCAGCACTCCGCGCCGCTGCGCACCCGCGCGGGCCTCGGGCGCGCCTTCCAGCTCACCAATCTCTTCCCGAACCTCACCGTGGAAGAGAACGTTCGCCTCGCGGTGCAGGCCGCCAGCGGCACCCATTACGACATGCTGCGGCCCTGGACGGTCCGCCGCGACCTGATCGCGCGCGCCGACGCCATCCTGGACCAGGTCGCGCT
>NZ_JALBHA010000257.1:0-8779 GCF_023006445.1 Bradyrhizobium sp. SHOUNA76 | reverse complement strand
AGGAAGAACAGCGCCGCACCGATCACCGCGACGGCTGCGCTGGTGATGGCGGAGGCGAGACCCGACAGCGCGCCGGCAAGCGCCACGATGCCGACGAGCAACGGCGCGGGCGAGGGAGTGGGGATAAAGCGATCGAGGAGCATCGCCAGCAGCAGGGTTGCTGCCGTCAACACCGGACCGGAGATCGCACGCCATCCGAACCGCATGGACCAGTCTCGCTCCTCCCGAACGAGGTAAAACCGCAACTCTGACTGATGGTTGCGCCATTGCGATGTGTTTTCGTGCGGTGTGCCTAAGGCGCGCTTGCTTGCAAGTGTAAGGCTTTCGGATGATTTTAAACGAGGTGCGTGTGCTTGACGCGCTGTTGCTGCGCAGGCGCGTTCAGCGTCGACGGCCCCGGGCCCTTGCGGGTGCCGACGACAATCAGCAGCGACGCCGCGACCAGGATCGCCGCGGTCAGTGTGATTGCAACGACTACCACAGGTGATTTCATCGACGTCCTGTTGCGATGCCGGTGGGCGCGGGGCATGCAGCGCCTTGAAGGCTGGACCAGGATGAAACGGGAGTCAGACCGGCAGGCCCATCGCCATGGTCGCCTTGGTCGACAGCACCGTCAGGGTGACGATCAGGCACAGCGAGAGCGCGGCGACGGCGAGCGAGGCCGCGACCGCGTTGGTCAGTCGGGAAGACGCGACGGTATCGGGATGGCCGTGAAAGCCTGCCGTGCCGGACGCCCGTATCATGGTCTAAATCCCTCAACGCGCGAGCGAATCACCCGCGACTTTCTACAATTTCCCAGTTTCAACCGGCAATATTGCGGCGGCTCTCGCGATGAAAATGGCCAGATTGCGGCAAATATTACCTTTATACCCGCTATTTCCGCAGAGCAGGGCGGGCGACGTCAGGCGCTGGCGGCGATGCTGGCGGGATCGTCGATGTCGGCCGGCCGCCAGTCCATCGACACGAAGCCGGGAGCGGCTTCCACCCGCTTCAGCCAGTCCCGGATCGCAGGGAAGGCCTGGAGGTCGAAGTCGCAGCGGTCGGCCAGGTGGGTGTAGCCGTACAGCGCGATGTCGGCGACCGTGAGCTGGCGCGCGGCGAAATAGGCGTTGGTCTTGAGGTGGTTCTCCATCACCTGGAGCGCGCCATAGCCGCGCTCCATCCAATCTTCCAGCGAATGGGTCTGGAGGTCGCGGCCGCCCTTGACCAGCGACAGCCAGAAATAGGCGGCGCCGATGTTCGGTTCGAGCGCGTGCTGCTCGAAGAACATCCATTGCAGCGCCTCGGCACGGTCGATGCGGTTCTCGGGCGCAAGCGGAGTGCCGACGGCGACGTACCAGAGGATGGCATTGGATTCGGCGAGATAGCGGTCGTTGCCGACCTCGAGCAGCGGCACCTGTCCCGACGGGTTCTTGGTCAGGAAGTCCGGCGTGCGGCTCTCGCCGCGCAGAATGTCCACCTCGATCGCTTCGTAAGGCAGGTTGAGCAGTGCCAGCGCAAGGCGGACCTTGTAGCTGTTGCCCGAGCGTTGCATCGAATAGAGCTTGTACATTCCGGGAAGTTCGAATCCTAGGACGGGAATACGCGGCGCTCGTGACCCCGCGACGCGGCTAAACAATGATGCCGATGCGAATCCGCCGCAAGGGCCGGCCAATAGAAAAACTCGAAAACCCTACCGCACTGCAACGGTGCAGAAGATCATTTTCGCGCGACGCTGCAAATCAGATCACGCTTGCGTCAGCGCGTCGTGGCTTTGCTCTGCGGGATCGTGAAGCGGGTAGGGCATCGTAGACTATCGGGGACAAGTCCAATGCCTCAGCATCGTCATGGCCGGGCGGTCCCGGCCATCCACGTGTTGCCACACGGCACGAAGAACGTGGATGCGCGGGCCTTCGCCTCGCCGAAGCGGCTTCGGCCGCGCAGGCGGGGCAAGCCCAGGCATGACGGCGAGCGGTTTTCGTCGCAGCACCAAACACGCAAAATTGCTCCGAGGACACGCCTTGCCGGATATGAGCAAATCCGGAGGCAAAGTTGCGGAAAATTGCGGGACATCGTGCCTCGAAACGCGTCCCACCCGTAAGTTTTTCCGGGATCGGGCCGAAGTTTCTTGCGATGCAGCGGCTCACATTTTAGGGTGGACACATTCCCACAATCGGAGTCGTGAGACGAAAGGTTTCACGACGCTTGTCAGGAGATGACGATGTCCTTCCTTGCCGCTGCGCTCGACCGTGTGAAGCCGTCCGCGACCATCGCGGTCACGGATAAAGCACGCGCGCTGAAAGCGGCTGGCCGCAACGTCATCGGCCTTGGCGCCGGCGAGCCCGACTTCGACACGCCCGCCAACATCAAGCTGGCGGCGATCCACGCCATCGAGGCCGGCAAGACCAAGTACACCGCAGTCGACGGCATTCCCGAGCTGAAGGACGCGATCATCGCCAAGTTTCAGCGCGAGAACGGCGTCACCTACAAGCCGAACCAGATCATCGTCGGCACCGGCGGCAAGCAGGTGCTGTACAACGCGCTAATGGCCACCATCAATCCGGGCGACGAGGTGATCATTCCCGCGCCGTACTGGGTCAGCTATCCTGAAATGGTGGCGCTCGCCGGCGGCGAGCCGGTGCCGGTGGTCTGCACCGCCGCGACTGGTTTCAAGCTCCAGGCCGAAGCCCTCGAGCGCGCGATCACGCCGAAGACCAAATGGGTGATCCTGTGCTCGCCGTCGAACCCGACGGGAGCTGCCTACACGCGTTCGGAACTGAAGGCGCTCACCGACGTGCTGGTGAAGCATCCCCACGTCTGGGTGATGACCGACGACATGTACGAGCACCTCGTCTATGACGACTTCCAGTTCACCACTGTCGCGCAGGTCGAGCCGAAGCTCTACGACCGCACGCTCACCGTGAACGGCGTGTCGAAGGCCTATTGCATGACCGGCTGGCGCATCGGCTATGCCGGCGGCCCCGCGCAGCTGATCAAGGCGATGGCGACCATCCAGTCGCAGTCGACTTCGAACCCGTCCTCGATCGCGCAATGGGCCGCGGTGGAAGCTCTGAACGGTCCGCAGGACTTCATCCCCGCCAACAACAAGGTGTTCAAGGAGCGGCGCGACCTCGTCGTCTCCATGCTCAACCAGGCCAAGGGGATCGAATGCCCGCGTCCCGAGGGCGCCTTCTACGTCTATCCGTCCTGCGCCGGCACGATCGGCAAGACCGCGCCGTCGGGCAAGGTGATCGGCAATGACGAGGACTTCGTCACCGAGCTGCTTGAGACTGAAGGCGTCGCGGTGGTGCAGGGTTCGGCCTTCGGCCTCGGCCCGGCGTTCCGCATCTCCTACGCGACCAAGACCTCGGATCTCGAAGACGCCTGCAAGCGCATCCAGCGCTTCTGCGGCAATCTGCGGTAAGGCTGTCGCGACAAGCGGTGTCTTCTTCCCGCTCTTGTGGGATGGGAGTTCTCTCCGCGAGTCTGGAATCGTAGGGTGGGCAAAGGCGCACTTGCGCTGTGCCCACCGTCTCTCTCGATCGCAAAAAATGCGTGGGCACGCTTCGCTTTGCCCACCCTACGACATCTCCGAAAAGGCCCGCCTCCGGCGGGCCTTTTCGTTGTTTGCACGCTAATCCCCGTGCACGATCTGGCACGGCCACGGCTCTTGTGGCATAGACACGCAACGCGGGTGGAGCGCTCTCTGCTCGCACCACATCATCGCCGGAGATATTTCATGCGCCGTTCGTTCATCTTCGCCGGGCTCGCAGCCGCCAGCCTCGTTGCCTCCAGCGTGGGCGGCAGCGCGCAGCAGCAGCGGATGGCGCGGGTCGGTGTGCTCGAATGCCGTGGCGGCGCCAGTGTCGGCTTCATCGTGGGATCGGTGACCCATCTCGGCTGCGTGCTGCGCGCCGACGGCCTGCCCGACGATCGCTACGTCGCGACAATCCGCAAGGTCGGTCTCGACATCGGCATCACCCAGGAGACGGCTTTGGCGTGGGGCGTGTTCGCACCGGTCGATCGGCTCGGCCCGGGCGACCTCTCAGGCAACTACGCGGGCGCTCAGGGCAGCGCTTCGATCGGCGTCGGCCTTGGCGGCAACGTGCTGGTCGGCGGCTCCAACAATTCGATCGCGCTCCAGCCGCTCAGCGTGCAGGGTCAGGTCGGCCTCAACGTTGCCGCCGGCCTCGAGAGCCTGGAACTTCGTCCGGGCCGTTGAGCGCGCGACGACGGCGATGTCGGTTCACCTCTTCCCGCTGGGAGAAGTGGAACATTGCGCCGCTAAGACTTGATCTAACGGACGACGCACCGCAGCGACGTTTTGATGCTTGCCAAATCTCGGGGACGGGCAGAGCATCTGCGTTTGCCGACCCAATCATGGGCCGAGCTCCACACCAAGGAGGCGGCGAATGGGACAAGACGTCAGAAGTCCCCGAGGTCCCCGGTGCATCGCGCTGGTGGGCCCTTTCCAAAGCGGTAAAACCACACTTCTCGAAGCAATACTGGCGCGAACGGGCGCAATCCCGCGCGCCGGCAGCGTCGACGCCGGAACTTCCATCGGCGACGCGACCCCAGAGGCCCGTCATCACAAGATGACCGTCGGGCTGACTGCCGCCACCACGAGTTTCATGGGCGACAGCTACACCTTCCTCGATTGTCCCGGTTCCGTCGAGTTTGCCCACGACATGCGCGCCGCGCTGCCCGCGGTCGATGCCGCGATCGTGGTCTGCGAGGCCGACGAGAAGAAGCTGCCGCAGCTTCAGATTATCCTGCGCGAGCTGGAGGAGCTGAAGATCCCGCGTTTCCTGTTCCTCAACAAGATCGACCGTGCGAGCCAGCGCATCCGCGAGTCGCTCGCAATGCTGCAGCCCGCCTCCCGCGTGCCGCTGGTGCTGCGCCAGATCCCGATCTGGAAGGACGAACTGATCGAGGGCTTCGTCGATCTCGCGCTGGAACGCGCCTTCGTCTATCGCGAGCACAAGGCCTCCGAGGTGGTCGCGCTCGAAGGCGGCAATCTCGATCGCGAGAAGGAAGCCCGCTTCTCCATGCTGGAGAAGCTCGCCGATCACGACGATGCGCTGATGGAGCAACTGCTCGAGGACATCCAGCCGCCACGCGATGCCGTGTTCGACGATCTCGCCCGCGAGTTGCGCGAGGGGCTGATCTGCCCGGTGTTGCTGGGCGCCGCCGCGCGCGAGAACGGCGTGTTGCGTTTGATGAAAGCGCTGCGTCACGAGGCGCCGGGCATTTCGGAGACGGCAAAACGTCTCGGCGTTCCCGAGACCAGGGACGCGCTCGGTTTCGTCTTCAAGACGCTGCATTCGCAGCACGGCGGCAAGCTGTCGCTGACGCGACTGCTCGCCGGTCGTCTCGACGACGGTGCGACCTTGCAATCCTCCTCCGGCGGAGCGGGCCGCGTCTCCGGCATTCTTGCCGTCAACGGCTCCTACGACACCAAGCGCGCGGCGGCAGAAGCCGGCGACACGGTGGCGCTCGCCAAAGTCGATCCGATCAAGACCGGTGACACGGTCTCGAACGGCAAGACCCCGCCGGCGGCGCTCGCCGCCGCTGAACCGACGCCGCCGGTGCTCGCGATCTCGGTTGCGGCCACCGACCGCAAGGACGACGTCAAGCTCGGCCAGGCGCTGACACGGCTGCACGAGGAGGATCCCTCGCTCGTCATCGTGATGAACGCCCAGACCCACGACACCGTGCTGTGGGGACAGGGCGAGATGCATCTGCGCGTCGCCAGCGAGCGGCTGCGCGACCGCTTCGGCGTCAAGATCACCTCGCATCCGCCTGCGATCGGCTACCAGGAGACCATCCGCAAGCCGATCGTCCAGCGCGGCCGCCACAAGAAGCAGTCCGGCGGCCACGGCCAGTTCGGTGACGTCGTGCTCGACATCAGGCCGCTGCCGCGCGGCGAGGGGTTCAAGTTCGCCGAGAAGGTCGTCGGCGGCGCCGTGCCGCGCAACTACATCGGCGCGGTGGAAGAAGGCGTCGTCGACGGATTGACGCGTGGTCCGCTCGGTTTCCCCGTCACCGATGTGCAGGTGACGCTGACCGACGGCTCCTATCACAGCGTCGATTCCTCCGACCTCGCCTTTCGCACGGCGGCGCGGGTCGGGCTCAACGAAGGTCTGCCGCAGTGCCAGTCGGTGCTGCTGGAGCCGATCCACGTGGTCGAGATCGTCTGCCCGACCGACGCCACCGCCAAGATCAACGCGATCCTGTCGGCGCGGCGCGGCCAGATCCTCGGCTTCGACACCCGCGACGGCTGGAGCGGCTGGGACTGCGTCCGCGCCATGATGCCGGAAGCCGAGATCGGCGAACTGATCGTGGAACTGCGCTCGGCCACCGCCGGCGCCGGCAGCTTCACGCGCCAGTTCGACCACATGGCCGAGGTCACCGGCCGCGCCGCCGACCAGATCATCGCCGCACATCAACACGCGGCGTGATCGGTTTCGCGCAATACAATAAGAGAGGCGCACCTTCTCACGCCCTCTCCTCGCTCTTCGCGGGGAGAGGGTGGGGTGAGGGGCTGTTTCCGCGCGTGCTGCGTTTCATGTAGGCCTCGCCCCCTCCACGCGTCATTGCGAGCGAAGCGAAGCAATCCAGAGACTGTCTCTGCGGAGGCAGCCTGCATTGCTTTGTCGCAAGGGCCCCTCGCAATGCAATGACGGAGGAGACAGACGGGCAGCCACTTGCGTCCAGCCGCGAATGATGTATTATACATCATTGTATATGTCTTAGATATCATTTATAAGTGCTGGTAAGTGAGGCCACGGTGATCACGTCGTTTCAGATGCGGGCAGCCCGCGCGCTGCTTGGCATTGATCAGAAAGCCCTGGCCGAACTCGCCGGCGTTTCGCTGCCGACCATCCAGCGGATGGAAGCCAGCACCGGCAATGTGCGTGGCGTGGTCGAGACCCTGATCAAGGTGGTCGAGGCGTTCGACCGGGCCGGCGTCGAGCTGATCGGCGAGCAGGTCCGCAGCGACAGCGGCGGACGTGGCGTTCGCCTGAAGGAGCCCGGGCCGCCGCGCCGCGTCGGAGCATGATCGGACGGTGATCGTGTTCGGGATCAAGATGGGCTAGCGCATCGTCGCACCTCGGCAACACGGGACGCACGATGCTTCGGAGCATCGAGGGGCAGCGGAGCACTTTGCCGAGATGAGCATCACAAGCGATCACGCCAGCCGGCTGCATCAGCTGCGTCAGCCGACCTTTGCCGAACTGTATCTGCCAAAGCTCGTCACCGTCTGGCGTGAAGGCTACGGGCTATCGGACTTCCGCGCCGACGTCTTCGCCGGCCTGACGGTTGCGATCGTGGCGCTGCCGCTGTCAATGGCAATCGCGATCGCCTCGGGCGTGACGCCGGACCGCGGCCTCTACACCGCCGTCGTCGGCGGCTTCATCGCCTCGCTGCTCGGCGGCAGCCGGTTCCAGATCGGCGGACCTGCCGGCGCGTTCATCGTATTGGTCGCGGCGACCGCGGAGCGTCACGGCGCCGACGGCGTCATTCTCGCCACCATGATGGCGGGCCTGTTCCTGATCGCCGCGGGCCTGCTGCGGGTCGGCACCTACATCAAGTTCATTCCCTATCCGGTCACGGTCGGCTTCACCGCCGGCATCGCCGTGATCATCTTCGCGAGTCAGCTCCGCGATCTCGCAGGCATCACGCTCGCGGGGAAAGAGCCCAGCGAATTCGTGCCGAAGCTCGTTGCGCTTGCCGGCGGCCTCAACACCGTCAATCCGTCCGCCGTCGCGGTCGCCATCGTCAGCATCGCCATCATCGCGACCTTGCGCCGGTGGCGGCCGTCATGGCCCGGCATCCTGATCGCCGTCGTGTTTGCTGCGGTCGCCAGCAGCGTGCTGGCGCTCCCGGTCGAAACCATCGGCTCGCGCTTCGGCGGCATTCCGCGCGAATTGCCCTCGCCAGCCTTGCCGGCGTTCTCGATTGCGAAGGCGACCGCCGTGCTGCCGGATGCGATCGCATTCGCGCTGCTGGCCGCCATCGAATCGCTGCTGTCGGCGGTGGTCGCCGACGGCATGACCGGGCGTCGCCACCGCTCCAATTGCGAGCTGGTGGCGCAAGGCGCCGCCAATATGGGCTCCGCGCTGTTCGGCGGCATCTGCGTCACCGGACTGATCGCACGCACCGCGACCAACATCCGCGCCGGCGCGCGCGGGCCGCTCGCGGGCATGCTGCATTCGGTCTTTCTGCTGCTGTTCATGCTGATCGCTGCGCCGCTCGCAAGCTACATCCCGCTGGCTGCGCTGGCCTCAGTGCTGGTCGTGGTGGCCTGGACCATGGCGGAGAAGCAGGAATTCGCGACGCTGCTGCGCTCGTCATGGGGCGATGCAATCGTGCTGCTCGCGACCTTCCTGCTGACGATCTTCCGCGACCTCACCGAAGGCATCCTGGTCGGCTTCGCGCTCGGCGCGGTGCTGTTCATCCATCGCATGGCGGAGATGACGGGCATCGAGGAACGCTCGCCATTGGTCGCCGGTGATCGTCCCGACGACGGCAATGGCGATCGCGTTCCCTACGATCCTGCGCTTGCGGTCGATCGCGACGTGCTGGTCTACCGCATCACCGGTGCGTTCTTCTTCGGCGCGGCCTCCGCGATCGGGGGCGTGCTCGACGGGGTTGCCGACAAGCGCAAGGCGTTCGTGGTCGATTTCGCCGCGGTGCCGTTCCTGGATTCGACGGCGGCCAACGTGCTCGGCCGGGTCGCCGCCCAGGCGCACCGCCAGGGCATCCGGCTGTTCATCACGGGGGCTTCGCCCGCGGT